>JAAHGR010001377.1 GCA_010672425.1 Symploca sp. SIO2E6 | reverse complement strand
GGAACCACTCCCATAACCATTGCCGGTGCCACTGAATTTGACTTAGATCCTGTCTAGTTGAGCTGATATTCCTAGTTCCCAGCTACCCCAGAAGCCCGACTTCCTCTGTGAAGTCGGGCTTCAATGGGGCAACTAGTAGCTTAATTTCGTCGTAGTGTGCTAATATAGGTTAGTTGCTTCTTGTTGGCTTCTAGGGGTCCAATTCCTTTTTAGCATCAGGAGCCCCGACTTCTTCTATGAAGTCATGGCTCCAATGGGGCAACTAGTGGTTTAATTTAGCCGTAGTGTACTAATGCAGGGTAATTGCTTCTTGTTGGCTTCTAGGGGTCTGACTCCTTTTTAGCATCAGGAGCCCCGACTTCTTCTATGAGGTCGGGTTTTTTCATGTATTACCATCCACCATCCCCAGCATTTCCTTGAAAAGAGCTAGATTGGGAGTTAATTTCATCAGTCAGTGGTTTAATTTAGCCGTAGTGTGCTAATATAGGGTAGTTGCTTCTTTTTAGCTTCTAGGGGTCCGATTCCTTTTTAGGATCAGAAGCCCCGACTTCTTCTGTGAAGTCGGGGTTTTTCATGTATTACCATCCGCCATCTCCTCCATCTCCTTGAAAAGAGCTAGATTGGGAGTTAATTTCATCAGTCAGTGGTTTAATTTAGCCGTAGTGTGCTAATATAGGGTAGTTGCTTCTTTTTAGCTTCCAGGGTTCCGACTTCTTTTTTGCATCAGGAGCCCCGACTTCTTCTACGAGGTCGGGGTTTTTCATGTATTACCATCCACCATCCCCAGCATCTCCTTGAAAAGAGCTAGATTGGGAGTTAATTTCATCAGTTTGAATATCACCCCCCGCATCCAGGGTAATAGCGCCTCCGACTCCGGCATCCCCGAAAAAAGATCTCGATTGGGAAAGTAAGAGGTTAGCTGTAGAAATATCACCACCAGCTTGAAGGGTAATCTCCCCCCCAGCACCGGCATTATTAAAAAAGGACAAAGAGGAGGAGTTCAAAGTACCTTGAACCTCAATATCACCTTCGGCAGTAAGCCTGATGGCTCCTCCCTTCACCAATACTGCTCGGTTAGTAAGGTTCAATCCCTGTCGATCCCCCCTAACCCCCCTTCGTAAGGGGGGAACAAGAGCCCCCCTTGAGCAAGGG
>JAAHGR010001376.1 GCA_010672425.1 Symploca sp. SIO2E6 | reverse complement strand
AGACAAAGGTTTACCATCACTTTCGGGATAGAGCCAATCGGAATCAACGGTGGTGGGTTGAAGTTGCTGAACCATATTACCAGCTTCTGTGCCAAATGCAGCTGTTTCTATGTTAATTGAGAATTGAGGATAGTTGGGTTGAGGTAACAAAACCCAACCTAATTGAGAAAGCGATCAGCTACGCTGGTGCTGTAGGCAATCGCACTTTTTAATGGCTCTGATTGATTTCCTCAACTGACAAATTAAGGGCTTGGGCTACTTGCTCGACACTCAAACCCAACCCCAAGAGTCGGGGAATAGCATCACGCCTTGCTTTAGCCTCAAGTTCTGCACGTTGGGACTCTTGTTGAGCACGTTGTGTTTCCTGTTCTGCACGTTGGGACTCTTGTTGAGCACGTTGTGTTTCCTGTTCTGCACGTTGAGCTTCTTGTTCGGCGCGTTGGGACTCTTGTTGAGCACGTTGAGCTTCTTGTTCGGCGCGTTGAGACTCTTGTTGAGCGCGTTGGGACTCTTGTTGAGCACGTTGAGCTTCTTGTTGAGCAAGTTTGGTTTGAAGTTCAGCACGTTGGGCCTCAAGTTCGGCTCGCAATGATGTCTCCACATAGGTCTCCATCTTTTGCCCATCTGGTCTATACAGTGCCAGTGACCCCTGGAGAGTCTCAAATCTGCAACCTAGCCTCGGACTTCTCCACCCTTCCATCTGGCTAATGGGTCTTAACTTGTTGTTGTGTTTTAACCACCCCTTTAGTTCATTTGTTTCCGGATCATACAGATAATATTCCTCTACACCATAACCCTCATAGAAGTTAAATTTCTTCTCCATCTCTGAGTCTGTGTTACTCTCAGACAGAATTTCAAAGACAACTTGAGGTGGGATATTGTCTTCCTCGAATTGCTTGTAGGAGCGCCGATCCCTTTTAGGACGACCAAAAACCACCATCACATCTGGTGCCTGACTTTTTGAGCGCCCATCCACCGCTCTTACGGGATACCAGAGTAAGTCTCCCGCAACAAAAACATTAGGGTCATCAGCAAATAGGGTATCGATGCCCCCCTGAAGGGTAGTAATTATGCGAAACTGAATAGTATTATCAGACAAAGGTTTACCATCACTTTCAGGATAGAGCCAATCAGAATCAACGGTGGTGGGTTGA
>JAAHGR010001375.1 GCA_010672425.1 Symploca sp. SIO2E6 | reverse complement strand
GTCATCCTGCCAGTCGTGCGCTACCTGATACTGTTGGAATTGCCACAGAGGGTGCGATCGCATAATCAACACTAGCATTAAATTTGAGGTAGGGGCGCACCGACGTGCGCCCTTATAAGACGTGCGCTAAACACTTATCGTATCCTTCCACCTTGCACTCCTTGCGGGGAAATCCCTGGGTGACCGAGGAATTCGAGTGCCCAAAACTAGGATAAATGCTTCATTCCTTCTTACTCATTACTCATTACTCATTACTCATTCAGCAGACCCTACCTAGGAGCAGCGGTAGATGTCCGACTTCTTAAAGAAGTCGGACATCTGGAGTGTTCGCGGATTGCCTAGGTTAGGGCTGGGTTTTAACGCAAACGACATCCCGGTTGAGATGCAACAGACGGCATCTGTGCTACCAGAATCACCTCTCCCTCTTCCGTCACTACCCACCCCGTCGCTTCCACAATTTGCTCCGGTGGCTCTGTTGCATTCTCTGCTAACACCCTTGGGGGTTGCAAATCTTCCCAAATTGTGCTAATACCTAGACTTTCATAGGGGTTAGTGGGCAAGCCTTGCCTGCCAACACTGTAGAATTGAGCAGCAGACTGACTGCCAACGGCTTGACAACCCTGTAGCGGTTCCTCAGGGGGAAAATCAATCGGCAAGTTAAAATTGGGAGTATCTTGGGTGTTGATTTCCACCGTACCGTCGATGCCTAGCTCAGAACTAGCCGTCAGGTCACTTTCAGGAGTAAGGCGGTCTTGAAACTGTCGGAAAGCGAATACACCGGCAGCTTTAACGAAGATCCTGCCTCCTTGTCCCTCAAAGGCATTGGCAACGACATCGCTGTTTTCGGAAAGAATGGCAAGGACAAAACCACCAGCATCGATGTTGATGTTACCGCCATTAGCAGTACCGAGGGCTTCGGCCACAATCTCACTATAGTTACTACAAAGTGTCAAACTATATTATAAAATATACAATTAATTTTGCGTGACTACTTATTTTTCACAAGCATCAGCATCTTCCTGGCAAAATTCAGCGAATGGGTTAAGATTTCCCTAAACCCGCCCCTACAAATGTTTTACTAGGATAATGACATTACAGGCGCACACCTATCCTATTATTAGGTAATCGTAGCAAACAATAGGCGTAATTGCAATAGGAAA
>JAAHGR010001374.1 GCA_010672425.1 Symploca sp. SIO2E6 | reverse complement strand
TCTTTTCTACTAGCGATATACTAACTTCTTTCACAATAACTTCTCCAGATATTCGTAATTATTTCCCAAAGCGCCGATCACGATTTTGAAACCACTCTATCGCTCGTTCTATTGCGGCTCCATTCATGTCTGGAAAGAGAGTATCTGTAAAATATAATTCGCTATAGCCGCTTCGTAACGGCATAAAACCAGACAATCTATACTCCCCAGAAGTGCGAACTATCAAATCCGGATCGTCACCGGAACTTTCGGAGTTTCTCAAGTATTGAGCCAGACGATTTTCGTCAATTTCTTCGGGCTTTACCGAGTCCCCTACCAGTTGGCGAACCGCACGGACAATCTCGTCTTTTCCTCCGTAGTCTAATGCCAAGTTAAAAAGGTGGCGTTCCTTTCCTCGGGTGCGATGTTCTGCCTCCTCGATCAGGGAGCGAAGAACTATTGGAATGCGATCTTTTCTACCCAAATGTCGCAACCTTACCCCTATCTCTAGCGCTGGGGAAATCAGCTTTTCGATAAAAGCGCCAAAAATTTCCATTAGGTTCTTAACCTCCTGCTCGGAGCGCTGCCAGTTTTCTGTGGAGAACATCCAGAGCGTTCCCTCCTCAATCCCTTGGTTCCAAATGGCTTCAAAAAGCAATGGCGCTACCTCGATAAACCCTTTTTTATGCCCCTCCTCTACCGGCAATCCGCGATTTCTTGCCCACCTTCTATTGCCATCTGGTATGATAGCGATATGTCGTGGCGGCATCGAGCTGGTCTTGCTATAAATCCCCAGGGAGCGAGTCAGTTCCGGTTCGCACCCAACCAACTTTTGCTGGATATCATACATTTTTTTATATTACTTATACTTTTTTGTCGCGTAGGCCATAATTATTTTGGACTTGACAAATTTCTTCCTTTGCTTTGGCCTGGTTATATCAAAAGAAATCGAGCCAACTGGACGATATGCGATTTTTGTACTGGGGAAGGTTCAGAATAATTTAACCGTAAAACCAGTGGGCTTGCTCTTGCTTATTGGTTTGCTAGTCGCAACCCACTGGCTGGAATTACTGCCCTCGGCTCTTGTCTAACTACGATATTGGAAGACAGGTGCAGCCACAATTATAGGGACCAGCATCGCATTTGGGATAAAATCATGGCTCGCAGTCGTTTCGTGCTACAA
>JAAHGR010001373.1 GCA_010672425.1 Symploca sp. SIO2E6 | reverse complement strand
GTCCATACATCGCCTGGATAAAATATCCCCAAGTTTCCAATACACAAGATGCGGTACCATGGCGAGATGACCATGGCATTCAAACAAGATTGGTAGAAGATTCTCGAGACCTCGAAAACGCAGCAGCCATCGTGCTGCCGGGATCAAAAAACACCCTGCTCGACCTCGAATGGATGAGACGGAACGGATTCGATGAGGCCATACGCAGAAAGGCAAAGAACGGTACCCCAATCCTCGGCATTTGTGGAGGATACCAGATGCTTGGCTCCACGCTGAGCGATCCCGGAGTATCGAAAAATGCAAAAGGACTCGACCTGCTCCCGATCTGCACACGCTTTCAATCCAGCAAGCAAGTACTGCGTCGCCGATGCCGCTACGGAAGCGAGCGTTGGGAAACCTTCGAAATACACGCGGGCGAGAGCGAACTCACTGGAAAAGCTGAAAATACCAGCCATCTCCTGACGGTCGAGGCCGACTCGGAAGAACCGATCGCAGAGGGTCTGCGCAAGGATCGAGTTTGGGGAAGCTACCAACATGGTCTCTTCGAATCGCCAGCGTTTCGCAGAGACTTCATCGAACAAGCGGGTCTTTCTAGCAACGTAGTTGTCGATCCAAGGTCCTACCGCGACAAACTTGAGGAACGCTACGCCGCAATGGCTGATCTCCTTGAACGGTGCCTCGACCTAGGGCCCGTCAAGCGCTACCTCGGCCAAAACACCCGCAAGAAGCAATTTTGAACGCTCCATGGCCCTCGCCCTCGGCATCATTCTCGACTTCCTGTTCGGCGACCCGCGACGTATGCCGCACATCGTCAAGCTCGTTGCCGCCTGCGCCAAGACGGGGGAATCGCTTTGCGACCGCTACGTCGGTCGCTCCGTCGTCGCTGGAGCAGCGCTATGGCTGGGCATCGTCGTCTCGTTCCTCTGCGCCTACGCGATAACTCACCAAGCGCTCTCGCAAGTCTCACCGCACCTCGCCACGCTGTTCGCTGCGATCGTCATCTTTCAGAGCATCGCCTTCAGGGACCTTCGCAAGCACGTGCGCGACGTCATGACGGCGCTGGCAGCGGGCGATATCGACAAGGCCCGCGAGCGCGTCTCGCTGATCGTAGGAAGGGACACTGCGCATATGGACGAAGCCGCTTTGCTGACGGCGGCTTCGTA
>JAAHGR010001372.1 GCA_010672425.1 Symploca sp. SIO2E6 | reverse complement strand
GGCGGTGGGTTGAAGTTGCTGAACCATAATACCAGCTTCTGTGCCTGATGGAGCACTTTCTATTTTATCAGCAGAGAGTTTGTGTTGGGTTGCGCGATCGCGATCTCTAACACGGGAGGGAGTTGTGTTGGGTCTCGTTGCCTCGACCCAACCTACATCTATTAAACATTTTTAGCTGTGTCACGCCAGTAGCCTTTTGTAGAGAAGGCGATCGCATCTGATATTATTGAGATAATTACCAATTCAAAATTTAGCATCGTTTTCCCCTTGCTCAAGTACCTCCTGGCATAAAAAATTAGCCAGCTCCCTAAGGTATTCTGGTTCATTATTTACTAACCATTCCGTAAGCTTGTAGGAGTGGTTGGTTTTGGAAAACTCGACTCTGTTCTCAGAGAATTCTGTAAATAAGTTCTTGAGAAGTTTAGCTCCATCAACCTCAATAAACCATTCTTCATCTGAACGCTTCTCCTTCTTTTGTTGCTTAATCCATTGTTTAACCTCTGTACTAGTGGTTAAGGGTGCTTCTTCGCATTGAATCTCTTTATTAATAACAGCTGCGATCGCCTCTGGATGAAGCAGATAATTTTCATACATACGTCTAGGAATAAATTTAACCGGATGATGAGGACATCTCTTCTGCAAATCTTTCCTTTGTTGTTCAGATCTGCGTTCTCTGTCAAAGACAAAGCCAATAGCCGGTGGCAGCAAACTTCTACCTCCACTGAGCTTGTCATAGATATCAAATATGACGTGAGCGCGTTTACCTTCTAAATCCCCAGTATTCTTCATCGCCAGAATTTGAGTGCCCCTCAAAGGTTTGTTTGCTAATTTCTCTAATATCAGTGGAAAGCATTCCTGTTCTGTTTGTCCTTCTACCCAGAGAATGTTGTCAGCGCCGAAAATGTCTGATAAGCTGACTCCGAGTTCAGTTAAAAGGGAGCGCTGCTGATTGATATCTTCTGAGTTCATCACCGATGCTCTTGTTTCTCCTTCATCATATCGGAGCTTCACAATAGTAGAAGGTTTTGCAGCAGCAATAATCATGGGTGAATGAGTCGCAATAAAATATTGGTGCTGCGGAAACTCTCTGAGAATCTCTATTAGTTTCTTGGCTGCTCCTGGATGTAAGAATGACTGGGGTTCATCAATAATGATAGTTCGCGGTTC
>JAAHGR010001371.1 GCA_010672425.1 Symploca sp. SIO2E6 | reverse complement strand
TGGCGGGAAGACAGCTTGGGAAAGTTGCTCCATTTTTCTTGTCTTTGTGTCCTTTGTGTCTTTGTGGTTACTTTCTCAACACCTACCCTCTAAGCCCCATCACTCACCACTCAAAATCTCCTTCACCCGCTTATCATCTTCATCAGTCCAAGGGTTACTCTGGAGAGCTCCAGGGCGACGATGCTGAAGTGCCAATGGAGCTACTGCTGCTACATGCTCTTTGGCTACATCTTGTTCACCCTTGCGTGCTGCATAGGCACAAGCAGCTAAGGCAATAATATAGTCCCCTCGATTCCCTTCCACCTCGAAATCCTTTGCCAACTTCACGCATTTTATGACGATATCTGGGTGTATATCAACGTTATAAAAATTATCTTTTGCTGCATTTATTTTCTTCTTGCATTCATTTTCACCATGCTTAACTTCCTTAATATAATCTGAGGATTGACCTGCTCTGAGCCTAGATAGGGCTTTATCAAAACCCAAAACAGTGTCCAAAATCTTGGTACGCTGATCTTCATTCTTTTCAGTCTTTACGCTTACCATTAAACCAAAGCGATCGAGCAATTGGGGTCGCAGTCCTCCTTCTTCTGGGTTCATCGTACCCACCAAGGTAAAAGAAACAGGCTTCTGTTCACTTTGCCCTTCCCGCTGTATCACTAGCACCCCAGTTGAAGTCACATCCAAAATCATATTGACGATATGGTCATCCAACAGGTTAACCTCATCGATATAAAGTAAGCTACCATTGGCTTCTTCCAACAATCCTGGCTGAGGAACAGGCTTACTCTTCATCAACTCATCGATCTGCCAGCCTCCCACAACCCGATCTTCCGTTGCGTTAATCGGTAGAGTAACTGGGAGACTATCATACATCATTTGAGCAAAAGCTCGCACAGCAGTAGACTTACCAGTTCCCCGTTCTCCATTGAGCAAGATACCACCGATACGGGGCGCAATGTAAGCCAATTCTAGCGCCAATTTAATCTGTTCCTGACCAACAATTTTCGTATAGGGCAAGATCTGAATTTCAGGTTTTTCAGTTTTTTCAGTCACTACGGTTGCTTCGGCTGTTCCTCGAGTATCCATTTCATTGTCACCTGCATCTGTGCTTCTCCACCAAGTTTGGTGACTACTGCACCAACTTCAGAACTGAGCTTAATCGCT
>JAAHGR010001370.1 GCA_010672425.1 Symploca sp. SIO2E6 | reverse complement strand
CCTCGGAGCCTCGGAGCCTCGGTGTTTCTCAAGAGTATTATGCAGATGTTTGCATCCGAAAATGAACTAGTAAAGCTTTGACGTTGAATAGATTTTGCAGTTTAGTGAATAATGCTTGAGCTTGTTTAGGTGGTAGTAAAATGACTGTTACAATTTTTAATAACACTTTCCAAATTACTCTAGTGCCCAGCAGAGAGGGATCATGCCCCACAGCCTCCCAGAGCAATCGGGTAGCGGCGAAAGCTCGCTGTCTTTGTGGAAGTCCTTCCAGAGCTTTGAAAAGCAGATACTTATACCTATTACCTAAGCTATCCTGTTTGAGGTGTTTGAGAGAGTCAGGAGCTCGATTAAAAGCTCGCTCAATGATTTGCAAGCTGGCTGTTTCCATTCCCCAAACATTACAAGACATCGAGTTAGTTGATTGTCGATATAAAATTTGTGGGGCAGGTACTGCGACAAAATGATAGTGAGCCGCTATCCGCAGCCACATATCCCAATCCTCGGAAAAGGGAAGTGACTCATCAAAGCCACCAACTTCCCTCAAAGCTTGTTTACGGATTAAGGGGTTAGAACCATTGGCAACAAAATCATTTAATAATAGTTGGCCATAAACATCACCAGTAATGGTAAGATGGACGCCGGGACGTAGAAATTTCCCGGCTTCATCAATCCAATCAGTCCAACTGTAAGCCAAGGCAGCTTGGGGATTTTCTTGTAGTACTTTGAGTTGAGCTTCTAGCTTATCTGGTGTCCACAGATCATCAGCATCAATACAGGAAACATATTCGCCACTGGCTAGAGAGATTCCCCGGTTACGACTGGCGGCTAAACCGGCATTAGGGTAGGAGCACAATTGCAATCGATAGTCCTGGATGCTTTCCACAATCTTCAAGGTTGAGTCTTGGGAGCCATCGTTAATCACAATTAATTCAAAATCACGGAAGGTTTGGTTTAAGACAGATTCAATCGTCTGTCTGATGGTTTGTTCTCCATTATAAACTGGGATAATTACAGATATGAGTGGCATAGGGGGAATTGAGAATTGAGAATTGGGAATTGAGAATTGAGAATTGGGAATTGGGAATTGGGAATTGGGAATTGGGAATTGGGAATTGGCCGTGCCTCACAGTTGGGAGAATTGCAATAAAATCTCAAATCTCCAATCAAGA
>JAAHGR010000137.1 GCA_010672425.1 Symploca sp. SIO2E6 | reverse complement strand
GAGATTACGACATTTGGTTTCACACTCAGGAGATTCCCGGTAGCCATGTCCTACTTCGCATACAGCCAGGAGCGATCGCTGAGCAAGCCGATTTGCAGCTAGCTGCTGATCTAGCGGCTTATTACTCTCAAGGGAGTCAGAGTGAGCAAGTTCCCGTTGTCTATACTAAGCCAAAGTACGTCTACAAGCCCAAGGGAGCCAAGCCAGGTATGGCGGTTTACAAAAAAGAGCGTATCCTTTGGGGCCGTCCTCAACAAGCTGGCAAATATGGTTTTCCAGAAAAAATGTAAATTTTGATTACAAAAAATTGGTATTCTTTGTTACGATAAGTTTAGTGGGAATTTAACGGCTGCCGGTTTGGGAACGTGCAGCCAGGATTTCCTTGATGTGAAAAGACGACCTCACCAACATATACAAAAGACCAGTTGTCAAGGCAGCTGGTCTTTTTGATTTTTATGGGGAATTGGGAATTGGGAATTGGGAATTGGGAAGAGTCTACTTTCATACTCTGGTGGTGAAAATTTTTTCATGGGGACTACCTCGGAGCCTTCTTCCTCGGAGCCTCTTACCTTCTGCGCTAAGCTGATCATTAGTTCTTTCGGGCTGGGTTGAAATCGAAATGCTGACGGTAGTTGTAGTGATCAACATGTCAATCTCCCTGCTTTGTCTATATATAGCTTGGCGATTACAGAAGTGGGGTAGGAAACTAGGAGCAGTTGCAGATGCGGTGAGTGCTGCTGAGCGGAGTACCAATAGAGTATTACACAATGCCCCCAAATCGATCTATAAAGGACAAGTAGGTGTTAACGGACTCAGAGGAGGTTATCAGAAGCTGGGAGAGCTTCATCAGCAATTAGAGTTGCAGTTGCAACAAATTCGACAAGTTCTGCTCCTGTTGAATCTAGCACAAAAGGTTTTGCGTCCAGGGTCTCCCCGTTCGACAAAGATAGGTGGTAAGTATTAGGTGTTAGGTGTTAAGCTAAGATGCATTTAAACCCCAAGTGTCCCAATCTCCGTGTCCCCGCGTCCCCGCGTCCCCGAGTCTTTCAAGTCATTAGGTTTCAGGAATTTACCACTCGCGGTAGGCTTGACTGGCTTTTGGGTAGAATTGGTGTAGGGTTAGTGGATAGAAGATGTCAAATAAAAGTGCTGGATCATTTATTGGTGGCTTATTGCTGGGTAGTGCGCTCGGAACTATTACTGGTTTACTGATTGCTCCCCGCACTGGTCGAGATACGCGGCAACTGTTGAAGAAATCAGCAGATGCTCTACCAGAGTTAGCAGAAGACCTATCAACCACCTTGCAACTTCAAACAGACCGCCTTTCGGAATCGGCATTGCGTAATTGGGATGGTACACTAACTCGATTACGGGAAGCGATCGCAGCGGGTCTTGAGGCTTCAGGGAAAGCAAGTGTAGAACTTCAACAACCCGAACCTGAAGTGAGCAGCAAATCAACTTCCTCTGTTTCTGAACACAAGCTGTAGGCAAGCTAAGCAGGTGATGGATCCTTTATTTGTGCTAACACTGTCCATCCTGCTGATGGCAGTCAGTTTAATTGTTCTGGTTTTAGCTGCCTTACCTACTTTAAGGGAATTAGGACGGGCGGCTCGCAGTGTAGAAAAGTTAGCCGATACCTTAAAACGAGAGTTACCCCCCACCCTCGAAGCAATTCGCCTTACGGGTTTGGAAATCAGTGACTTGACCAATGATGTCAGTGAAGGGGTCAATAGCGCTACTCAAGTGGTTAAACAAGTTGATCAAAGCGTTAGTAGCGCCACCAAACAGGCAAAAAAGTTTCAGGCTAAGACCCGTGGTGTTGTTGCAGGTGTCAAAGCAGCATGGAAAGCCTGGAGGCGTCCTTCATCAAGGCGCAGAGCAATTGATCGTCTACCATCTTCTCAAAAAAGACCTCTAGGGCTACAAGTATCTAAAACTACTTCCATGACCGAACTATCCTTACCTGTTAAGGATTACCAAGAGGACAAACTGGAAATTCATGAAGCTTCCTCCTCAAGTATCAAAGATAATTCTCTTTCCCTCAGACAATACCAAGATTCAGAGCAGCCGGATGAAAGTCTTGACTGAAATTGGGGAGATGGGGAGACGCACCAGACGCGGAGAAAAAGAAACAATTCTCAATTCTCAATCACTTTGCGATCGCTACCGATATTAGATTAAAGTAAACAAGTGTAAAGAACTTGTTAGTCTTCCCTTAACATCCTGGAATCGAGCTAAGTTGGAAGCCCCAACTTGAATCGAGCCAAGTTGGGGTACTTCCATAGCAGCTTTTTTTGCGTTCATTGTTCCTATATCACGATGCAGCATCTTTTTTCAAAAAACTTTTTAGTATCCTTGGTTACATTTGCCCTCGCTTTCTCAGTTTGGGCAATTGCGCCCGAGGCAAAGGCTTACGATGATCCTAGTTTACTACCGGCAACCCAGACACCTGTAATCGATCTTGGTAACTTTATCCCGACGCTTCAAGAAGAGACACTAGTCGAAAATTTAGAAAATTTTGAAGCTGAAACCGGCTGGAAACTAAGGGTTTTGACTCAATATGACCGTACACCTGGTAGAGCAGTCAAAAAATTCTGGGGACTTAACAACAAAAGTGTATTACTGATTGCCGACTCCCGGGGAGGTAATCTGCTAGGTTTCAACGTTGGTGATGACCTTTATCAATTCCTGCCTCGCACCTTCTGGGTGGAGTTGCAAACACGCTTTGGCAACATCTACTTTGTTAGGGAAAATGGGGAAAACCAATCGATCGTTGGAGCCTTAGATACAATTGAAACCTGTTTGCGCCAGGGAGGTTGTAATGTTGTACCAGGTCTTCCTCAAGAACAGTGGATTCTGACTCTGATTACTTCAGTTTTGGGGGGAATTATCCTGGGATTTGCTGCTGTTCCTCGTAAGCAGGGACAAATTGTGGCTTGGCAGTGGGCTTTGATTTTCTCACCCCTTTGGGGAATTCTGTTTATTGCCTTTGGTATTGGACCAGTAGTGACGCGAACTTCTGAGTGGTTACCACTATTCCGCAATATTATCGGCTTTGTTCTAGGTGCCCTAGTAGCTTACTTATCACCAATCATTGGGGAATCCTCTGCTTCAGAAACATAAATAGGGCATAGAACAGCGATTCAGTAATCCTAGAAACCGGGTTTCTCGTGGGGACAACAACTCTCATATCAGCATTTTACCCAAAGAAACCCGGTTTCTGAATCGGTGTCCTAGGAGAACAATTGTATTACTCTCCCTCAGCTCCCTCAGCTCCCCCAGCTCCCTTGACAACGACATTTTTGTCTTAACTTGTCACCAATAGGTGTTAGTTGTTAAGTAAAGGTTTTAGGTGGTAGATGTTATGGAATGGCATATAACGGATGCCCAAAGTTTGGCAATTATTGACCGCGAAATTGGTAAGCACGTCTTTTCAGCAGCGGAATACGAGATTGTTCGCCGGGTGATTTATGCGACTGCTGACTTTGAATATAAGTCTCTGATTCGTTTTGCTGAACGTTCCTTACAGGCTGGAGCAGCAGCTCTAGCCGCTCGTACTACAATTGTGGTGGATGTTCCCATGGTACAAGTGGGTATTACCCATCGCATCCAAGAAACCTTTGCTAATCCGGTGTATTGTAGTATGGATGCTCTAACGCGACCTCAAAAAGAAAAAACACGAGCCGCTTGGGGTATCCAAACTTTGGCTAAACGCTATCCAGAAGGGATTTTTGTTGTTGGCCAGTCCCAAACTGCACTGACTACGTTGGTTGAGTTAATCGAGACTGAAGAAATTAGACCAGCATTAGTCATTGGTACACCTTCAGGATTTGTTGAAGTAGATGTGGCTAAAGACCGGCTTAAAGACTCTTTGACTCCTCATATTCGGATTGCAGGTCGTAAGGGTAGTGCCGTGGTGGCAGCAGCAATTCTCAATGGACTAGTAGATTTAGCTTGGCAAGCCTATGGACAGGATGGGAATGGTATAGGTTAGGGAATTGTTGTTTGTTGTTTGTTGTTTGGGAATTGGGAATTGGGAATTGGGAATTGGGCATTGGGAATTTCTTCCTTGTCTTCCCATCTCCTCATCTCCCCATCTCCCCATC
Organism: Symploca sp. SIO2E6; assembly: GCA_010672425.1. Classification (GTDB taxonomy): domain Bacteria; phylum Cyanobacteriota; class Cyanobacteriia; order Cyanobacteriales; family Coleofasciculaceae; genus Caldora. The sequence continues at coordinate 9,566 of JAAHGR010000137.1, read as the reverse complement.
TCCTACGACACCAACGTAGCTGAAAGCTTATAGCTAACTAACCACCGTACTGCCATCCGGTGGTTTCCAGTAAAAGCTGTTTACCTTCTCGATGGATGCCTGAACCAATCACTTCTCCGACAAATACGGTGTGGTCTCCTTCTTCTACAGTGCTGACTAATTTACACTCCACATAACCAAGAGAATCAGAAATAATGGGACAGCCGGTTACTTCTCCTTCATAAAATTCCACATCCTCGAATTTATTGCCAACACGACGCTTGGGCTTGAAAAACTTAGCAGCTAGGTCTTTTTGTTCACTGTCGAGGAAACTGATGGCAAACACCCCACTTTTTTTAATCATGGCGTGGGAGCCAGAATTTTGCTTCACGCAATTAACTACTAGTGGTGGTTTAAAAGAAGACTGCATCAACCAACTTATGGTAAAGCCGTTGAGTTCCTCACCATCTTTGACCCCACAAATATAAAGACCGTGGGGAATCTTACGTAGCATTGTCTTCTTGGCTTGTTCGTCTAGCAAGGGATACCTACCTAATATTCTTCCATCATGCATTAGTTTACCAATCAACTCTCTTCCCTGCTCCGAAGTTCCCTATTCCCCATTCCCTATTCCCTATTCCCTAGTTTCTCAAAAGTTATTACCTTTTGCGCTTAAAGATTTTTCTGGCTTGAGCGAGGATGCCTTGACCCTGGAAATTGTCCTTAAATTGCTTAAATTCACCAGCGTCTAACCAGACACCGTGGCAAGCTGGGCATTTTTCATACCAAATACTGTATTGGTCAATGTCAACCATGCGAAACATGCTTGTACCACAACGGGGACAATCAAGTTCTTTAGCTATTTGATCCAGTTGACTACCAATTTCTGGATCTCCAATATCCAGACTTTCAGAACCGTTAACGGTTTTGAGGGTTTCTGCTTCCAGGGAATCAAACCAAATACCTTTGCACTCAACACACCGGTCTACTTCAATTCCGGCGCAGCTGACTTGCTCTAAGCTACCTCCACATTTTGGGCAGTTTGTTGGATTCATAAAATGTTACGCCATGTTAAGTTTTAGAGAGCTCTACTAAACATAATCTTATGGATAGCAAAGATTTAGCCCAATACATCGAAGCGACAGATAGTATTTCCCAACCCTGGTTGTTATTACAACTGCGTTTGCAAAAACTCAAAGAGCGAAAAGCAACCATGTCACCAGAAGCATACACTACAGCTATAGCAGAGCTTTGTGAAGATTTGATGAATTTGGGTCAATGGTGGGTAGGTCGAGAAAAAGAGGTTTTTGGAACCCAAGACCACTTTAACGATAGGATCTGAGATAATTCCTCTTCCTAAAGGGAAAATCTGAGAGTGGGGGGTTTCGAGAATCATTATGTCCCAGTCGAAAAAAACTGTCGCAGAAAGCAAAACTACCGGAATTAATCTGAGTGACCCGCAATACTACTTCAACCGGGAACTGAGCTGGTTGGAGTTCAATTACCGGGTATTGCGTGAAGCTACCGATCCTCGAACACCTCTGTTGGAACGTCTGAAGTTCTTAGCTATCTTTAGCTCCAACCTTGATGAATTTTTCATGGTTCGCGTTGCTGGTTTGAAGCAACAGGTGGAGGCTCAGGTGAGTAAACTAACACCAGATGGACGAACTCCCAGTCAGCAACTAGATGACATTAACCAACGGCTGCTGCCAATTGTCAAGGAACAGCATCAACATTTTGAGAAGGTTTTGCGACTCCAACTGGTACAAAATAGCATCCATATTTTAGACTATGTGGACTTGAACCAGGAACAGCGGACTTACCTGCGCAACTACTTTGAAGAGCAAATTTTCCCGGTGCTGACCCCCCTGGCGATTGACCCTAGCCATCCCTTTCCCTTTATTTCCAACCTCAGCCTCAATCTGGCAGTGGTGTTAAAAGATCCAGACAAGACTGAAGAGTTATTTGCACGGTTGAAAGTCCCCAAGGTCTTACCTCGGTTTGCAATTTTACCAGAAGAGTTGAGGCAGCAACACCAAGGACAACCAGCTGTATGGACAGGGGTTCCCCTTGAACAGGTAATTGCCCACAATTTGGAGTCTCTGTTTCCAGGGATGAATATTCAGGAGTATCATCTATTCCGGATTACCAGGAATGCTGATTTGGCAGTGGAGGAGGATGAAGCTGATGATTTATTACTGGCAATTGAGCAGGAACTACGTAAACGCAGGCTTGGTGGTTCAATAGTACGCTTGGAAATTCATGCCTCAACACCAAATTCAGTGCGAGAGATGTTGATCCGGGAACTGAAACTTCAAGAAAGTGATGTCTACGAGATAGACGGTTTGCTCTCACTGGTGGATTTAATGTCATTTATGGGATTAAATCTTCCAAAACTCAAAGATCCCGTATGGACGCCTATAGTGCCTTCCCGCTTGTTGTTATCTTCCGGTTCAGAGGAAGTTGAAGATATCTTTAGTGTGATTCGTAACCATGATTTGTTAGTTCATCATCCCTATCAGTCTTTTGGAGCAACAGTACAGCGCTTTATTACCCAAGCCGCCAGTGATCCTGATGTCCTGGCAATTAAAATGACCCTCTACCGAACCTCTGGTGACTCACCGATTATTAAGGCTCTAATCTCTGCAGCAGAAAATGGCAAACAGGTGTCGGTATTGGTGGAACTAAAAGCGCGTTTTGATGAAGAAAACAATATTATCTGGGCACGAAAGCTAGAAAGGTCTGGGGTACATGTAGTCTACGGCTTGGTAGGCTTGAAGACTCACACAAAAATCTTGCTTGTGGTGCGTCGAGAAGAAAACCATATTCGTCGGTATTTCCACATCGGTACTGGCAACTATAACCCCAAAACCGCTAAATTTTACACTGATTTAGGAGTTTTGAGCTGCCGTGAAGATGTGGGGGCAGATTTGACGGATTTGTTTAATTTCTTGACCGGTTACTCACGACAGCGGTCTTATCGTAAGTTATTGGTAGCACCAGTAAATTTGCGCGATCGCATGACAGAGATGATACAACGGGAGATTGAACATTGCCGCCAAGGTGCAACTGGCCGTATCGTTGCTAAAATGAATTCCCTGGTAGACCGGAAAATTATTGCTAAACTCTACGAAGCTTCCCAGGTAGGAGTACAAATTGACTTGATTGTTCGGGGAATTTGCTGTCTGCGTCCTGGTATCACTGGCCTGAGCGAAAATATTCGTGTTGTCAGTATTATTGGTCGTTTTTTAGAACATTCCCGGATTTATTACTTTCATAACCAAGGTGAAGAGGAGGTATATTTCGGTAGTGCAGATTGGATGCCTCGTAACCTAGACCGACGAGTGGAAGCTATTGTACCACTGGAAGATCCGGGAATTATCAAAGACTTGCAAGAAATTCTGGGAGTAATGCTCTCAGATAATCGGCAAGCCTGGGATTTGCAGTCAGATGGTCAATATATCCAACGTCAGCCAACTGAAGATAGTCAAGAGCAATGTGCTCAGAAACTATTAATGGAAATGGCGCAGGAATAAGTAATGAGTAATGAGTAATAAGTAATGAGTTCATGTTGGGATTACCTGGTGAAAGTGCAATGGTATTAGAAATGTAGAATAGAGATTACCTTTGTGTCTTTTTTGCCAACATCGGCAATGACATGACAATATAGATGATGCGATCGCTAATCCGCAGGGTGATCGATAGGGCGGGTTTCAATACTGCTCGGTTAAGAGAGTGTGGGGAGTGTGGGGAGTGTGGGAAGTGTGGGAGGCAGGGGAGCTGAGGGAGAGGAATTCGAGCTTATCTGAGCAGTATTGGGGCGGGTTTTGTTCGATGCTTATCGTCGAATGCGATAAGATATCCCTAAACCCGCCCCTACGAATACACGGAATCATGACAAATTTAATTTTTACGGGTGCTGGTATCTTAGCGGGGATTCTGGCAGGATTTCTAGGTATTGGTGGCGGCACGGTTCTTGTTCCCTTATTGCTGGCATTGGGATATAACTATCCTCAAGCTATTGCCACTAGCAGTCTGTCTATTGTGATTACAGCAACTTCTGGCACTATACAAAACTGGCATCAGAAGGTTTTAAGTTGGGAACGAGTGCTGATGATTGGCTTGCCTGCGATCGTCACTGCTCAAATTGGAGTTTATCTCACTAAATTATTTCCTGATTACTCCCTAAAAGCCGCATTTGGGGTCTTGCTTTTAGTGAACATCTACCTAGTACAACTGCGTAAAACTATCAACAAGAAATCGCAGCAGGATCTACCAAAAATAGCACACAAAAAAGATACCTTCAGTTGGGTAAGCAAAAGTACAATTACCAGTATTGCTACCGGCAGCTTAGCAGGAATTTTAGCAGGCTTGTTTGGTATCGGTGGAGGTGTGATCATGGTACCGTTGCAAATTTTGCTGTTGGGAGAAACTATTAAAACCGCAATTCAGACTAGTTTAGCAGTGGTGGTGATTACTTCAATTTCCGCTTGTTTAGGACATGCTGCCAATGGTAATGTCTTGTGGCTTGAAGGTTTGCTGTTAGGTATCGGGGGTTTTGTAGGAGCACAAATTAGTACCCGCTTTTTGCCTAAGTTACCTAATCGATTAGTGAGTTTCCTATTTCAAACCTACTTAGCTATGCTCTCCATTTACTTTTTCTGGAATGCTTGGCAAGGTTAGGTATTAGGTGTTAGGTGGAAAAGATACCCGACTTCTTAAAGAAGTCGGGTATCTGGGCGCGATCGCACTTGACTTATTACTTATTACTTATTACTAAAGTAAATCAGCAAAAGCTGGACGCAAACGCCGATAGCACCAAAATCCGAGAACAAATACTGCTAGGGAAATTACTGAAGCCATCCCCCATTCTACCCAATGTCCCACTGTTCCGACTAGGACTAAATCGCGATATATTTCTGCGATCGCGGCTAGGGGATTGAACCAGAATACTACATCCCGAAACCGTTCTGGAATCACAGAAGCTGGATAAACAATTGGTGTTAAATAAAACCCCAAATTCAAAACTACTCCTAAGGTTTGGGGAACATCTCGCAAAAACACGGTTAACCCTGCGGCTAAATACCCTAGTCCCGCTGTCAAGAGCAATTGGGTTAACCAAATTAAGGGTAACAGTGCTAAGGTAGTATGTAATTTACCCGCTGATACTGCTACCACAACAATCAAGGCTCCTAAACCAAATGCACTTTCAATAAAAGTTGATAGCACTGGTACTAGGGGTAACAACGCCAGGGGAAAAACTACCTTCTTCACCAAATTTGGTTGAGTAACTACTGAAGCAGCGGCTCTAGTTAATCCCCCGGTGAAAGCAATCCAGGGAAGCAATCCGGCAAATAACCATAGTCCAAAAGTAATGCTGTCATCTGAGGGAATTCCTTTCAAGCTCAGTTTGACTTTGAGTACAATCGAAAAGACATAAGTGTAAATCAGCAATTGGGAAAGCTGATTCACCAGGGGCCACAAATTCCCTAACACCGAACCCTTATATCGGGCCTCCAGATCACGCCGCACCAGAGTTCTCAGCAAATCAAACCTTGTCCACCACTGCTCATCCAGCGGTAGCCAGCGTCTGACTTTGCCAGCCTTACTGACAACTTCAATCATTGATTTACACACACTCACTCACACAATGCCACTAGCTTACCGAATTAATCAGGCCGCTTGAGGCAGATCATCTTCCTTCTATACTACTGTGTGGGGAAGTGGGGAGGTAGGGAGACGCGGGGACGCGGGGACGCGGGGACGCGGGGAGATGGGGAGACAAGGAAGACAAGGGAGACCAGGAAGCAATCCCCAATTCCCAATTCCCAATTCCCAAACAACAAATGACAAACAACAAACAACAAACAACAAACAACAAGTAAGTCCCAGATTCCGGTAAACTGGGGATGGTTTATCGAATTATTAAGTTGGAATGGAAATCGGGCAAAAAGTAAAAGTCTGCCGTCTTAGAGACAAGGTCTCTTCTGGCATTGCTAACAAGCTGGGGCAAGTAGGTACTATCAAAGACTACAAGATGACTGATGGTAGTGGAGTTGGGGTTGTTGTCAAGTTTGAGGACAACTCTAGCAGTTGGTTTTTTGAAGACGAACTAAAACTGGCAGAGTAGAAGTAAGAGTATCGAGGCAACAGGCAAGAAGATGGCCTTTATTATTACTTTTTTAGGCAAAGGCGGCACTGGTCGCACTACAATAGCGATCGCAGCTGCCAAACAGCTGTCAAGTCTCGGTCAACGAGTTCTACTAGTAGGACAAGATTCAGGACCTGCCCTCAGTATACTGCTGGGGGTGTCCCTGGGTGGTGAACCTCAAAACATTGAACCGAACTTCCAAGCGGTACAGCTGGAGACGACAGGGTTATTGGAACGTGGTTGGGAAGAGGTTAAACAGCTAGAGGCACAATATTTGCGATCGCCTACTTTAAAAAATGTCTATGGTCAAGAACTTAGTGTTTTACCGGGGATGGATAGTGCTTTGGCACTGAATTCTCTTCGGGAGTACGACCAGAGCCGTAAGTATGATGTGATTATCTATGACGGCAACAGTAGTCAGGATACTCTACGGATGTTGGGGATGCCAGAAATCCTGAGCTGGTATTTTCGCCGGTTTCGCCAGGTAATCGCAGATTCTGACGTGGGTAAGGCTCTTTCTCCCTTTATTCAACCAATTACCAGCACTATTCTCAATGTATCTTGGAGTGCTGATGAGTTGGCTCAACAACCAACCAATCAGGCAACTCAATTACTAGAACAGGGAAAATCTACTGTTGCTGACCCCAATCGTATGGCATCTTATCTGGTAACCAGTTCTGATCCTGCTGCCATTGCCACTGCGAAATACTGTTGGGGAGGTGCTCAACAGGTTGGTCTTACGGTTGCTGGTGTCTTGCTGAACCAGAGTAGTGCTACAGAAGCCTTGGCAGCTGACTTTGCACCTCTTCCGGTGAGTGCCCTGCCAACCAAGTCATCAGCTGATGACTGGCAATCCCTGAAGTCGGGTCTGCCAGATCTCCAACAGGCAACCAAAGCACCTAGACCGATTACCATAGATATTGCCGCTCGTCAAGTACGCTTATTTTTGCCCGGTTTCACCAAAAAGCAGGTCAAACTCACCCAATATGGTCCTGAAGTTACGGTTGAAGCCGGTGATCAGCGACGTAATATTTTACTACCTCCGCCACTGAGTGGTCAATCAGTTAAAGGAGCAAAATTTCAAGACCAGTATCTGATAGTAAGTTTTTAACCCCCAGGTGCGGTGCGTTACGCTTCGCGCTTTCGCACCCTAATGGCATAAGTTGCTAGTTAAAAGTGTTAAGTGTGATCCCCCCTAACCCCCCTTAATAAGGGGGGGACCGGATTCAAGGGGAGACCCTGGATTTAAAGTCCCCCTTATTAAGGGGGATTTAGGGGGATCAAAAACGTAGCACTAATAGCAACGGATGGAATAATGGAAAAAACATTCCCAATTCCCAATTCCCAATTCCCAATTCCCCAAAAACAAACAACAAACAACAAACAACAAACAACAAACAACAAATGACAAATGACAAATGACAACCCAACTGAACGCAGCGCTAAAACCAGACAAATATTAGGCATGAAAGGTGCCGCGGCTGGTGAAACTTCGATTTGGAAAATCCGCTTGCAGTTGATGAAGCCAATTACCTGGATTCCCCTGATGTGGGGAGTTATCTGTGGTGCAGCTTCTGCTGGTGGCTTCCACTGGACGCTGCAAAATGTTCTCCAAGCTGCAACCTGTATGTTGCTCTCAGGTCCCCTGATGGCGGGTTATACCCAAACCCTGAATGATTTCTACGATCGCGAAATCGATGCCATCAATGAACCTTATCGTCCTATCCCTTCTGGTGCTATTTCTGTTCCTCAGGTGATAACCCAGATTGTGGTGCTATTAGTGGCTGGTATCGCTGTTGCTGGTTTGTTAGATTTCTGGGCAGGCCATGAATTTCCCACGATGATCTGTCTTACTCTAGGGGGTGCATTCCTCGCTTACATCTACTCAGCTCCTCCCCTCAAGCTGAAACAGAACGGTTGGTTAGGTAACTATGCCCTGGGTTCCAGCTACATTGCTCTTCCTTGGTGGGCGGGTCATGCTCTGTTTGGTCATCTCAACTGGACTATTGTGATTCTGACCCTATTCTATAGTTTAGCAGGATTAGGCATTGCCGTAGTCAACGACTTCAAAAGTGTAGAAGGCGATCGCCAACTTGGTCTCAAATCCCTGCCAGTGATGTTTGGGGTTGGTACAGCGGCTTGGATTTGTGTACTGATGATTGATTTATTTCAAGCAGGCATTGCTGGTTACTTAATCAGTATCCACCAAAACCTCTATGCCACGATCCTACTACTGTTGATCATTCCCCAAATTACGTTCCAAGATATGTACTTTCTGCGAGATCCCCTGAAAAATGACGTGAAGTATCAAGCCAGCGCTCAACCCTTTTTGGTGTTGGGAATGCTAGTTGCTGGTTTGGCATTAGGTCATGCTGGAGTTTAGGGGAGTGTGGGGACGCGGGGACGCGGGGACGCGGGGACGCGGGGACACGGAGACAAGGAAGATATTGACACTCACCAATTCCCAATTCCCAATTCTCAATTCCCAATTCCCAATTCCCAATTCCCAATTCCCAATTCCCAATTCCCAATTCCCAATTCTCAATTCTCAATTCTCAATTCTCAATTCTCAAACAACTAAACCGGACTAACCTTGGCACGATAGAGTAGCTTGTCACCCTGCCGATAGCCGGTGTAGCGCACTTTGACCATATCTCCCGGTTGAGCAGATCCGGACATTAGTTGTTGATGTTGAGGATCATAGGGAACTTCTGCACCAACAGAAGCGATCGCTTCTATTCCCCATTGTTGTAGTAAACTTTCTACTGGACGTATCAAAGGCAGTAACCTCACTGCTGGCAGCTGCTCATTCTGCTGTGCTGCATAAGCAGCGGTTGGCCATTGGATTAACCAGGATTCGAGTACTTGTAAGCTAGATTGTTGAAACTCCTGCATCAAAGTTTCTCGTTGTTGTTGCAGCTGCTGTTGCAAACGTTGGTACTCTTGCTGTAAGGTTATCAGTACTTCTGAAGGTGGATCTGGTTCGGGGGTAGTCGATTCTGGAGCAAACATCTCCAGCAACTTATTCACCTGTACTTGCAGTACTTGGGAGAGTTTGAGCAAGGTTTCCACCCGCATTTGCGCAACTTCTCCTTGCCGCAAGCGTCTCAGTTGTCTCTCCGAAACCCCAGCAGTGCGACTTAGCTGCTTAAAACTAGTAATATCTACCTGCTGCATCAGTTGTTGTAACAGTTGGGTGTAGTTGGTCATAGGTAGTAGGGTTAGTGGCGTGGCACAGTTAAAAATGAGTAATGAGTGATGAGTGATGAGTGATGAGTGATGAGTAATGAGTAATGAGTAATGAGTAATGAGTAATGAGCATTAGAGGGACAACGCCCCAAAAAGAACAAAAGAAACACAAAAATTGGCTGTGTTAGACTCTCTCTCCTGATTGAGTTATCAATAATGATTGCGAGTCATCTGAACTCGTAACTGC
>JAAHGR010001369.1 GCA_010672425.1 Symploca sp. SIO2E6 | reverse complement strand
TCCATAGTTTTTTGGGGAATTTGGAATAGGGAATAAGCTCACCTCACAGGCTTTAAGCTTAATTCTCAATTAAGCTGCTTTATGGAGAATTACTTTTAGCGAAAAACGTGAAATTAAGCATCTTCGTTGATAAACATTTTTGTACTATACACATAGTACAAAATGTAGGGTGCATTACTATACCGCGCTTCCGTTATCGCAACCGCCACAACGGTTAGGACACTAAGTTTAGCTCGAAATAATAAACGACGTTAATCTGATGTCCTAATGACCCTAGCGGCATTGTTGTTTTTCCACTCTTTTAGATTAACCCAACAAGTTTAACTTGTCAAGTTTAACTTAATAAGTTAGAGTCTAATTAATGCGACAGGTTAAACTGGAGGGGTTAATTTGAACTTACTTTTAGTGAAAATTAGATTTGTGCGGGACTTTCCCGGCTTAGGTGAGTCAATCAAACAAGAAAGGCAAAAGTCATCAGAAACACTAACTGAGCTAGCGGCTAAAGCCGGTATCTCAGTTAACCATTGGCTGCGAATTGAGCGAAGCCTGGTTAAAGAAGTGCCCGAAGAAACTTTGCGGGGTGTAGAGAAATCTTTAGGTGTTGACTTCAATGTCTCATTGGATAGACTCAAAGAAGCTGATGAGAATTGAAATAACCCCGGTAAACCACGAGCAATTGTTCAAGCGCTGGCTTTCATGGATGGAGACTCACCCAAACTGAGCTAAAGAATTGCTTACTGAATCCACCCTCAAGGGAGAAAGTAAATGACCTACACAACTGTAAAACTGACCTTTGAGCAATATCTCGAATATGACGATGACACTGATAACCGTTATGAACTATGCGATGGGGAGTTGAGACCAATGCCTCCAGAGTCAGGAGAAAACATCTGGATCGCCCTGTGGCTAAGAGACGAATTAGTCCAATTGATTGACCGACGTTTGGTTTTCCCTACCAATTGCTGTGAACTACAAGTTCAAGGGAAAAAACAAAACCGCTTCCCTGACTTAGTAGTAATTAGAGAAGAACATCTTGAACCAACAAAGAAGCGGCAAACTATCACCCTTGATATGGCTCCCCCACAGTTAGTTGTTGAGGTGGTTAGCCCCTACAGAAGCCAACTTGATGAGAACTACAGACGTGATTACATTGAGAAGCGGCAACAGTATGAGA
>JAAHGR010001368.1 GCA_010672425.1 Symploca sp. SIO2E6 | reverse complement strand
TTGTCAGACTCTGTAGAGACGTTGCATGCAACGTCTCAGAGCAGGTTTTTGCTGGGATGGCTAACTCTTAATAAATAAAACCCCCATTGGCACTCATCTCAATGGGGGCATTGTAGTCTTTGGAATTGTTTCTCTCTATTTACTTGTCCGCAGAAACGATAAGTTTTACGCAACAGCTCACTCAAACGAATGTGAAATTGGGAATTAGGAATAAAATTACTGGGGATTGGTTACGTTAACCGATGGGTGACAGTAGGGCGGGTTTTGATCCCAATATTCGGGTAAAGTAGCCTAGAACACCAATTCAGTAATCCTAGAAACCGGGTTTCTCGTAATAACCACCTTTCTCTGAGTTCCGAAGCGTTTTTCTTTATTTGTAAAGCTTCAGAAAGACTCTTGAGTAAAGTAGCTTGTTCCTCCTGGTAAAAATCTTGGCTTTTAATTTACTCAACTCTGGGCCCAAAAAGAAGACACCGGCTTTTTGTCATAGTCTAAACTACAGTCAATCAGCATTGCGATCGCAGAGACTCAAGATCCCCGACTTCTCAATTGAAGAACCGTGATTAACTCAAAAAACCGATAGAAGAAGTCGGGGATCTAGGACTGGAGAGCGATTGCCTTTAAATACTCTAACTCAAGTCCAAATCTTTGCCCTTCGTAATAGGCTACGGCATCAATTAACTCTTGTTCTGCGAGTTGATGAAATATAACGTTTTTCATAACAAAGAGGAACGAATTTGCCGAAACACTTGTTCAGCAGGGACTCCAGTAGCTTGACCGTTATCTAGTGACTGATCACGCAATTCAGCCTGCTCAATCCAAACAGATGCAACTTGTTGGTCAATTTCATCATTTTGCCCCAAGTGCTCCAAAAGCCGAGCCAATAGTTGTACTTGAGATTCCTTCGGAAGCGCAAGAACTTCAGCTTCAAGATTTTCAATAGTCATGGCTATTTGAAAGATGTGCTCATAGACCTCATTATAGCATTTCTCATATTAACTTTAATATTGCCGATCTACTTATTGCTGTCGTGGGATTAACTGTTGGACAAAGGCTTGATGCTCTGGAGAATTGATTCCTGATTGCACCGAAAGCAAAACCCGTTGCAGATCCCCTTGGAGCATCGCTGGTACATCTAGCCACAATCCGGGAAAGACTTGAGAGCAAATCAAACCCTCAA
>JAAHGR010001367.1 GCA_010672425.1 Symploca sp. SIO2E6 | reverse complement strand
CCCTTGATAACCAGCAGATTCTCATCTGCAACAATCGGCTGATCAAAACCCACTTCCGCGATCGCTCTAGCTATCTTCTCTATTTGTGCAGCTGGGTGAGCCTTGGGGTTGTGTTCGTAAGGAGTCAGCTTATCTGGGCTAAGCCACTGAATGAGCAACTTGGACATACCTTTTTTCCACAAGGTTGTAGAGGAGAGTTTATCATTATTGCCCATAAAATCTCTATTGCGAAGGGAAGAAATTAAGGGTTTTTACATCGGGAAATTTTTGGGGTTTAATGGGAGTACCTTGCCAGCCAGGAAAAAAGTTGAACGGGAAGAGAGAAGGGAAATGAATCGGGAAATGCTAGTTTCTCGATGTATGCCCATTTCAGTTCTTCAGCTTCGCGCTTCTTTGACCCTTCGTGATTTGCTTGGCATGGATACAAATCCCCCCTGCTTCAAATGCCGAGCGCTCTTCATTGAAGCGGGAGGAATGTTCAATGAAGAGAACTTCAAAATAATCGGTTGCCCCGGCGACAATACAGGTAACTAAATCACCAGGACGGGGCATAGCCCGGAGTGCTACAAGTTTTTCGCGGCGGGAACGTCCTTCTTTATAGGCAAGCGTAGTCACAAAGCTTGAGTAACTTGAGTCAAATCTCATGCTTCACTTCCCCTTGAGTAATTAAATTTTTTTGGTTCTGTCATGATTGTTGATGTCGAGCCCTTCAGTTCTCTCTGGTGGGGTGTTTCGCGCTCATAGTGATAAGATATCTCATATAGGTCAGTTATGTCAACAAGCCTAGTTGACCCATTTTGTCTAACTCGCTCAGGTGTCACAATTGGGCTAAGTGCGCCTTTAGTTAACCGTGACCCAAGAGCAAGACAAGACAGTAAGTTTTCGAGTTTTTCTACCAGATTCTGAGCGAACCGCCTTTAAGGTCGAGTGTGCTCAGGCAAAAACAACCATGAGCCAGAAAGCACGGGAGTTAATCCAAAATTGGTTAAAAGAAATGCGGCAAAAAAATAATGAATAATGAATATTAAGTAATGAGTAATGAGTAATGAGTAATGAGTAATGTGTAATGAGTAATGAGTAATGAGTAATGAGTAATGAGTAATGAGTAATGGGGCAGCGAGCCACGCATCGGCGCGCGCCGAGAAGGAGTCGACGTCCACGACGGACGCCGGCATGACGACC
>JAAHGR010001366.1 GCA_010672425.1 Symploca sp. SIO2E6 | reverse complement strand
CAATTCCCAATTCCCAATTCCCAATTCCCAATTCCCAATTCCCAATTCCCAATTCCCAATTCCCAATTCTAAATTCTAAATTCTAAATGATTCCTTAAAGCTGGTATAATAGGACAAGGTTTTTTCACCTGTAAATTATCTGCCTTCCCAGTAAAAGTACCCCAGCGGAAAGGTCCTTTTTCCGCAGCTGAGATCCACAACAGACGTTTGGCTCTGGTCATGGCAACGTAGAGGAGGCGAAATTCTTCCGCTGTCTTCAGTTGTCCCGCTTGCTTCCAAGCCTCCGGTGCTAGTGGTATTGCTTGCTCGTGGAGACTAGCGCGAATTTGGGCTCTGGCGACTTCTGCTAGGGTAAAGTCACCTAAAAATTGGGCAGCGGTGGGAACCCAAGGATTACCGGGTAGGGTATCTTCATGTAAGAAGGGGATAAAGACATAATCCCAATCTAGTCCTTTGGCTTTATGCATGGTAATAATCGTCAGTTGACCAGCACGAACATAGCGGGAGTCGGCATCTTCTGTTTCTACCGGTTCAAAACGTTCGGAATTGACTATTTCTTGGAGTGCTACTAGGGTAGCATCCAGGGAACTGTTGCCAAAAGTCTGTTTAGTAATCCTTTCTGCTAATTTATCAGCCGTCGCTAACTCAGATTGGTTGTAGCCTAAGGTGAAAGCTAGGAAGGAAATCAGTTGATAGTGAGGTAACTCTAGATGAGCACGCAACAAACTGCGACAATAACGAGCCGCTTTAATTACTGCTGGGGTTTGGAGTGGATCAAGGGGACCTGGATAGAGGAACTGTTCTGGTAAAGTAGCAAGAGCATTGAGATCCTGGGTAGGAATTAGTTGACGCTCGACTAAGACTACTAAAGCAGCTTTTAGGTAATCTGGAGAATGGGGTCGATCCAGAAATTGAAGCAGGGTGAGGATTTCTCGAGGAACATGGGATTGGCGATCGCTTTCTTGTACATCATAGATGGTAATCCCATGCTGCCGCTGGAGAAATTCTAATTGCTGGGCAACAAAACTACCTTGCCGATTTTCCCTGACTAGTACTGCTGCTCGATGCTCAGGAGCAGATGTGAATAATTCTATCACCCGCTCTCCAATTAGTTCGACGGTGTGGTAAATATCCCGGGGAGTATAGATTTCCAAGCCTTGTCCCGTGGGACGAGGATTCGCATC
>JAAHGR010001365.1 GCA_010672425.1 Symploca sp. SIO2E6 | reverse complement strand
GTGGGCAAATTCCCAAATTTTAAGATAAGAACAGATATGTAGAGAGATATTTGCCCACCACAGCACCTTACCGGTATCGATAATGCCCACCCTACATTCAGAAACTATTGTAATAATCGCAGCGATCGCCTAACTCAACTAATGACAAGCTATAATTGTCTACAGTCTTCCTGAGATGGGGTAATCATTGTGGTTCAGCTAACGGAACACTGTTATATTGTCAAAAATAATGAAATATTGAATAGCGAACCCATTATCAAGGACACCCGCACACCAGTCAGGGCCATCGTAGAAATGTGGCGTATTGGTGTTTCCCCTGAGGAAATTCCTCAGCGCCTGCCACATCTTAGCCTATCACAAGTCTTTGATGCCCTTAGCTATTATCTAGATCATCAGACAGAAATTAATCAATACATTGATCAAAACCGCATTCCCGATGACCTGATTGATCCAAACTAATCTTCTTAACTCACTTCCCATGGCAATGAAAACCTCTGACTTTTCCTTGAAAAAACTCTACAATACTGACTTCTACGGTTGGCTACAAAGGCAAGTAAGTTTACTCCGAAAACAGCAATGGGAGCAGTTAGATATTATCAATTTAATCGAGGAGATAGAAACTTTGGGGAGACAGGAACGGCGAGAACTCGTAAACCGACTGGGGATTTTGCTGGGTCATCTGCTCAAGTGGCAATATCAACCGGAGTTACGAGGGACAAGTTGGCAAGCTACGATTCGAGAACAAAGACGCAAGATCACTAGGTTACTGAACCAGAGTCCTAGTCTCAAACCTTATTTGGAGGAGGCACTTCAAGAAGGATATGAAGATGGTTTAGATTTGGCGGTTCGGGAAACGGGAATTGCTTATGAAGTGTTTCCTGGAAACTGCGCTTATACGATTGAGCAACTTTTTGACCCTGAGTTTTTCCCAGGGGAGGAAGAAGATTGACGTACTATTTAGCTATCAGCTTTTTGAGCGGTTTTATGATATGATTTTATCATGGGAAAATATGCGCACATATATATGGATGTCCAACGCGAGTAAGAGGTCAGACGCGAGCAAGAGGTTAGACGCGAGCAAGATGCTCGCACTACATTCTTAAATTCTACATTCTACATTCTACATTCTACATTCCCCAACCGGTTTCTCTCACCACCATAATAGGCGTGACACAGCCTATTATG
>JAAHGR010001364.1 GCA_010672425.1 Symploca sp. SIO2E6 | reverse complement strand
TCCCGTAGAGCCGATATCGAAGAGGTTAGAGCAGGAGCAAACTGGCAGTCAGGTTTACAAAAAGCTCGCGAAATAGTTTGTGACGGCAAGTTTAAAGATGGTTTAGTTCCGGGATTAATTGGAGCGCTGATAGGAACTTTAACAGCGAGTAGTAGCCCTATTTTGGTAGCCATTGCTACTCCGATAGCAATTTACATGGCTAAAGTCGGCATGGAAGCATTTTGTAAAGCCCCACAGTCCACTTCAGAAGATAAAGAAAATCCATCTTAAACACCTGTGGCGATGAAAGCTGCCCAATAGTAAGGATTCGCAAATGGCTGATCATTTGGGTCGAGCTTCTGGAATTTTTTTCGTCGGGATTCAATTGCGTCTTCAATTTCAAAAAACTCTTCTTTTGAGAGGGTTTGCTGGAGTTGCGCGATCGCGTTTTTGAATTGAGGTTTAGCAAATTCTTGTTCTAACTCGCGACAGGTTAGATTTCGCAACCATTGTTGGGCGTGGTTGAGTGCGATCACGGAATTAAACGGCTGGTTTTGCCTTTGTTGTTGTTGTAGTATTTCATAAAACTTCATCATCAAGAAGCTGCTGGATAGATCATTTACTTTCCACAGAGAACTGACAACGCTAGGACTGCCTGCAAAGAGAAAACCACTGGGCAAACCAATATATTCATCGCTGATGCTTTTGGGATCAGTTAAACCTGTTTCGCAGGCAGAAAGGTTAACGAGGCGACATTGTTTTAGGTTGAGACTGAAGATTTTGTCTAAAGTTAAGCATTTATCAAGATCATGAGTTTCGCCATCGCGCCAGATGAGATAGCGTTCTGATTTAGGGTCAGCTATGGCAGCAGTAACGGGGGCATCAGCTAAAATAAGCGCAGATTTAATTGGATTTGCCAAGTTAAAATAAGCGTGACAGCTAAAGTGGACACAGTGGAAAGTTTGGAAGGGCGCAGCATCAATGGCAGATAACGTTGCTTGAGTTTGTTCGAGAACCGTGGCAGATTGGAAACCGTTTTTGATTGCTTGTACTTCCAAATTACTGTAAACCAGGTCTCCTGTGGGGTTTTGGATAGCAAACAGGGATTGAAAATGGGGGCGATTTCGTTGTTGTACTTGTTGCTGGAGATGGCAACTCGGAGCATAACCTACACCATTAGAGAAGCGCTCAAACAGCAATTTACCGTCA
>JAAHGR010001363.1 GCA_010672425.1 Symploca sp. SIO2E6 | reverse complement strand
GTATCATCGGTTACTTGACAGCCTGCAACGAGCAATAATCTCATTTTGATGGCAAATGTAGAGGCCACACGAGAATGGTCGGATACTCGTCGAGATCAGTTTGAACTCTACATTTCACAAACAGTTTTAGATGAGGTAGCACGGGGAGACACAGAGATAGCCAGGAGACGGCTTGAGATACTGAGCGACTTTCCATTGCAAGAAAGTCAATGAGGCAGTTCAAGATTTAGCAGTTCAGTTTCTTACGAAAAGTAATCTGCCACCCAAAGCTGCCGACGATGCTATTCATATTGCGGTCGCTACAATCTATGGCTTGGACTATTTGCTAACGTGGAACTGTAAGCATATCGCAAACGCTCAAATCCAGAAAAAGCTGGTTCAGATTAGCTTTGATGCTGGTTACGAGTTGCCAACAATTTGTACACCTTATGAGTTTATGGGAGCTTAGAAATGTGGAGAGATGAGATTTTAGAGGAAATTTACAGGAGTCGAGAGGAACATGCATTGGCATTCAATTATGATTTGAAGGCTATCTGCGATGACCTGAGGAAACGGCAAGCTCAAAGTGGTCGAAAAATCATTTCTCAACCTCTTCGCCAGCCTCACCAGTCGCATAACAAATCGCTGCACACGACCGGATAAAAGTTATCTGCCGAGAGCCAAAGGTTATTGGCGGTGGGTGAGCTTGATCGTTAGCATTCCTCTTCCTAGGTTAAAGCGGTGGGGTTGGGTGGGAGAGCGATCGTAATGAGGCATCTGTTAGAGATCGTTTCAATCTTTATTTACCGTAGTTGTAACCCAGAAGAAAGTTAGAACAAGTTTACGTGGAAAAAGCCATAGAAACGGATAAAGCCACAGCAACCGCCTGGATCGATGAACAAATTGAACAACTCAACATTAAACAACCATTAGCAGGCTTAAACGATGAAAGCACTCAAAGTGGATCTTGAGAGTTATTGAGAATCTTGCTTAATCCAATTTAACAGAGTTAGGGAAAAATAATTGTTAGACTTGCCGAAATATTTTTGGGAATTGGTCAGCGGCAACGGTGCGTTACGCTTTGCTGCTAGCGCACCATGCTACGCAAACGCTCTCCAGCACCCTACGGTTATCTTGCGATCGCTTGCTCCCTTTGAGCAGAACCAAGGGTAAGGTGCTGCTGTTAGCGATTGCTTTCCCTTAAAAATC
>JAAHGR010001362.1 GCA_010672425.1 Symploca sp. SIO2E6 | reverse complement strand
TGCGTGTTGTGCCAGTAGTAGTCTTTGTTGCTTGCTTACCTTCAGTTGTGTCTTGAATCCTAGTAGCATGATTGTATTTTACAGCCAAATCTGCACACATAACAAGAGCCGATGACTTTAACTGGGACAATTGGTGAATAATTGGTAGTAATTGTTAGCTTTTGAACTACTGTTAATTAACCCTCCTGACTCCTGAACTCCTCATAACCTCAAATCGATGTCCCGCAAGGAACTTAAGTTCCTTGCTCATAGCTCAATTCATCAGGCTCCTACAGCTTCTTTAGCAGCATACATCACCTCAAGGGTAATTTCACTGATGCCACGATCGCGGGCAAATTTCTCGGTGTTGCGTTTCACCTTACCCCGCACAAAACCAGGAATCTTATTGAGTTCTGCTTTAGCTTCCTTGTTCCAGTTCAAGTCAGAATCAGCCGAAATACCCTTGTGGATAACTTCCTTGGTATCGTGACCGCCGAAGATTTCCAGTAGGTGGTCTTCCATACCCAAGGTAAAGGAATTGTATACCAAATCCGCAACCTGGTTGGTACCTTCGTAACCGAGGAAAGGTTTGTAACCAATAGGAAAGTCTTGGATGTGAATGGGAGCAGCAATCACACCACAGGGAATGTTTAAGCGCTTGCCTACATGTCTCTCCATTTGAGTGCCGAAGATGGCAGAAGGTTCAATCCGAGCGATCGCGTCGGCAATAGCACCGTTATCATCACTAATGAGGATTTCCTCGCAGTATTCACTCACCTGTTCCCGGAACCACTTTTCATCATACTTGCAGTAAGTACCAGCCAGGACAACATTGATTCCCATCTCCCGTGCCAGAATTTTAGTCATGGCAGCAGCATGGGTATTATCGCCAAAGACAACTGCTTTCTTACCAGTCAAGTTTTGGCAGTCAATAGAACGAGAGAACCAAGCTGCTTGGGAAACGTAGAGGGTTTGGTTTTCGATGAACCCTTCGTAATCTACTTCTGCACCTTGAGCCTTGAGTACCTCCTGAATCTTGCGGATACAACGAGCTGTTTCCACTACCCCCATCGGGGTAATATCGATGTAAGGCATCCCTAACTCTTTTTCCAGGTAACGTGCTGCCATCAGACTAACTTCCCGATAAGGCACTAGGTTAAACCAAGCCTTAGGTAAATTCTTCAGATTTTGGACAGAGGCTCCCTCGGG
>JAAHGR010001361.1 GCA_010672425.1 Symploca sp. SIO2E6 | reverse complement strand
TAAATCCTGGCAATTGCTCAGAATATGATTGAGCAAAGTAGTTTTACCACTGCCGAGAAAGCCTGTAATGATTGTGACAGGCATTCCTCGTTTAGGAATGTTCAGAGTCGTTGGGTTGGAAAGAGTTGCTGTGTCGGTCATGTCCAATTCTGGGTCTTCCGTACTTTGTGCCAAACTGTTAAGCTGGTAGAAGCTAGGTAAAAACGATAATCATTATCATATTATAATTAGTGAGGTAATTCCCATAAAAATTTCCTCAGCGGCTATATGGACTGGCTGCTAAACCCATTGAATTACGAATTTATGCGGCAAGCGCTAACAGCGGGTATGCTTATGGGCATTTTATGTCCAATTGTTGGCACTTACCTGCTTGTGCAGCGGATGGCGCTGTTGGGAGAGGTGGTGGGGCAGGCGGTTCTACCAAGGTAGGCGAGATCGCCAACTTCCTTAATATTCCTTTGAGCATATGATAACGATAGTACCAACCTATTCATTGAGATGAAGAACGTCTATGAGTCCATTAGTTGAGCAAATTGTCCAGCGGTTAGAATTGCTTCCAGAAAAGACGTTGAGGCAAATCTTAGTGCTGGTGACAAAATGGTCAGAGTCCTCAGATTTCTCATCGACTCCTATGTATCAAAACGCTCAAGAGCAACCTATTGACTATGCCGATTATCCAAATCTCAGGCAAGATGGAGAGATGTGGGTTGTAAAATCGAGTGGGGCATCTGATATATCTTGGAACGCTGAAGTCAATAAAGTGAGAGATGAACGTTTAAATTCATTGATGCAATGTTGACGTACTCCCCCGACTAAAGTAAGGGGGATTCTTCAAGGATGTTACGAGGCGGACTTAAGTCGCGCCTCTCCACCTTTTTTCCTGTTTCTCCGATTCTTAACTAGACGGTCTCCCGTCCCCGCCAGACCATCTCCACAGGCAATTTCTTTAACGTCCAAGATGCGTCCCACCTCAGACAATTGGGCTATTCCACGATTGCGAACCACTTGCGCTGCCGCAACATCCCGATGAGCAATGTATCCACACTCATTGCAAAGATGCAATCTAGTCAATAGGTCTTTCTTGCCCGTATGAGTACCGCATTGAGGGCAAATCTGTGAGGTATAGTCCTTATTTACCTTGTCAAAATACACACCACGTTTCCAACACACCCACCGCAATCTCTCAATA
>JAAHGR010001360.1 GCA_010672425.1 Symploca sp. SIO2E6 | reverse complement strand
ACTTTATCCGCAAACATGCCCTAGCTTTGCAATCCCAAGGCATAGAAAATGCCTCAGCCAGGTTGTTTTCTAACCCTGCCGGAGACTTTGGTTCGTTGGTAAATGATCGAGTAGTGGATAGTAACTGGGAATCAGGAGAAGAATTGGGCAATACCTGGCGCGATCGCAACGTTTTTAGTTACGGTAGACAAGATAAAGGTGCAGCGCGTCCAGAAATCCTCAACCAACTGTTGCAAACCACTAATCGCATAGTCCAGGAAATCGACTCAGTGGAATACGGACTTACTGATATTCAGGAATACTACGCCAATACGGGAGGATTGAAGCGAGCAGCAGAACAGCAAGGAGGTCAAAAAGTCAATGCCTCTTTTGTCGAAAGTTTCTCTAAAGATACCACACCCAGGCAATTGGAGGACTTGTTGCGAATCGAATATCGCACTAAGCTACTCAATCCCAAATGGGCGGAAGCTATGGCAGAGCAAGGTTCCGGCGGTGCTTACGAAATCTCCCAACGGATGACTGCCTTAATTGGTTGGGGAGGTACTACTGATTTTACCGATTCCTGGGTCTATGACCAAGCGGCGGATACCTATGCTTTAGATGTAGAAATGGCACAGAAGTTGCGAGAAGCCAATCCCGAAGCCTTTCGTAATGTTGTGGGTAGGATGTTAGAAGCTAATGGCAGGGGTTTCTGGCAACCTAGTGAGGAGAAGTTGCAGCAGTTGCGGGAGTTGTATGATTTAGCGGATGAGGAGATTGAAGGAGTTAAGGTTTAATCAAATGCTGTTGGCTTGCATTATTCGGTGGACACTGTAGGGGCGCAATGCTTGCGCCCAATGTGAGCTTTCAGCGATCGCACTACTATGGCTAAAATAGATTGCATGGGGGATTATATGGCATTGGGCGTATGCAATACGCCCCTACAGTATCGTTATTTTGTGCTATGATTATTAGATAATAGGATAGGTGTGCGCCTATAGACTCTCTGTGAACTTTGTGCCTTTGTGGTTCTATTGCCAGTATCTTGCAGATTCATTGATTGGGGATGCAATGTGCACTGTCCATGCCTGCACAGAGACTTTGGGATCTTAGTGGTTGGGGGGCCGCGAGCTGTGTGATCCCCTCGATATAGAGGGTCTCTAGTTATCTTTTGTCTCGTATCGATCCTCGATCCATTTATTGATCCCAA
>JAAHGR010000136.1 GCA_010672425.1 Symploca sp. SIO2E6 | reverse complement strand
GAGAATTGAGAATTGAGAATTGAGAATTGAGAATTGAGAATTGAGAATTGATTAACAAGTTGCTGCGATCGCGTTGCTCTTTGCTGTTGTTTGTTGCTATTATTCTAATAATGGAAAAGGTGTGCGCCTATAGATATGCTCTAAATCATTAGCCACAGTTGAAGTCACATAACCCTACTACTGGCGTAACACAGCTAAAATATTGGAATAAGTAGGTTGGGTGTAGCTTTCTTCGTAACCCAACACTCCCTCTGTGCTGCTAGTGAAAATGTTTGAACTCGATCCTTCAGGACTCAAAGCTACTATTCGTTCAATCAAGTTTCCCGTTTAAGGAAATAAAGTAGTCAGATCAAATGTATTATCAAAAGGATTGATAAATGTTACTTGCCCAACTGTAGAGCCGCTATTGAAATCTTCACTCAAAACTATAGGTATTTGATGAAGTCTAGCAACAGCCCAAATTTGAGCATCATAATAAGAAAACTGATAGTTCCGAACACCCTGTAGTGCTTCGATGACAATTTCTTGTGTTAATGGAAGTACAGTAAAATCTTGGATATATCCTTCGATTTGCTGCTCAATTGCCCTCAAATCCATATGTGGCTTTAATTTTCTCACTGCTACATTAATAAATTCAGCAAGTACTTGAGCAGGTAAAGCTGCATTTTGCAATGTCTTCAATCTAATTATTAATTGATTTGCTCGCATTTGCCGTACTATATCCTGTGGATCGTTAAGGTAAACAATAATATTTGTATCTAACAAATAGCGAAATTTTGATGTTCCTGATACCATAATAGCCATTCCTGAATATTGAGTTTAAGCTATTATGATGTGGAGGCATCTGTGTGACAGCGAACATTATATTCTCCATATAATTCGTCACGATTAAAGCGATATCCTTTGGGAAATATTTTATGCTTTGATATTTCTTTTGCACCAAGAATAACCTTTTCAATCCCACTATATTCCTCGGTTTCTGCTTTGATTTTTTGGGATTTAATGAATTCGCCCAAAGCATAAAAGATCAGGGTATCTTCCGATATATTGAAATTTTCTGCTATAGCTTGCAAATCCTTGTCTTGTTCTTCTGTAATCTGGATAGTTTTTTCTACTATCTTAGAAGATACGAGTTCTGAGTAAGCTGCTGATGAGTTATCTTTGCTGGTGTATGTAAGATTATTCATGGTCTTGCTAGTATTCCTTCTTATTAAGATTATATATTAAGAATTGAGATATGATTGACAAGTTGCTGCGATCGCGTTGCTCTTTGCTGTTGTTTGTTGCTATTATTCTAATAAGGTCGAAGGTGTGCGCCTATAGATATGTTCTAAATCATTAGCCACAGTTGAAGTCACATAAACCTAATACTGGCGCGACCCAGCTAAAATGTTGGAATAAGTAGGTTGGGTGTAGCGGTAGCGTAACCCAACACTCCTTCTGTGCTGCGTTGGGTTTCACTCCGTTACACCCAACCTACATTTTTAGCTTAAACCTTCTTTTCCTTAGATGCCTCTAACTTATCTCAATTCCCAATTCCCAATTCCCAATTCCCAATTCCCAATTAATTCTAAATTCTAAATTCCCCTCATGTTCCCTCCCCGTCTAGCAGCCTTTAATCAACGCTTCGGTCAAGCCTATCTAGACTTAGCCTGTCATGCTGCCTTTCCCCTAGCACTGACACCAGAACTTCTGTACTGCCTGCGGGAGAATTTCCAACCTCGTTGTGACTGGTTAGCTGTTGCTGATATTTTGCTCTCCCTGTGTGATCCTGTAGGATACGAACTGTATGAGTTAGAACCAGAGGTGAGGAATGAGTTGCTCCTAACTCTGAAAAACCACTGTGGTGAAGAGCGACTGCAAGAGTTATCGGAATTTATGATAGCTTATATCCGTCAGGAGTTACCGACGAATTACCGAGTGGCTCAGGATTTGGGGGCAGCACCCCACTGGACAGCTTTAGCTTATACTAAACCAGAGCAAGCGATCGCTGATATTGCTCAAGTAGTTAAAGCTGCCTTAGAAACAGAAAATCCTTCAGAGTGGGTGAAGCTGACTCCCTTGCTAGAAAGCTTTGCTAATTTTGACCCTCTGCTAGAGTCTGGTTTTGAACCCCTACTGATATTAACTCGGGGTTGGGATGCTAAGGCACAAGGAGAGGAGGAAACCGCTGCTGAAGAGTTTCGGCAGTTGGGCAAAACTGGTGAGCAACGAGAAATTGCCGGAGTCTTCTTTGAGATTCCACCCTCAGGTGACAAACCAACTTTTACCCTTGAAAAATCAACCCTTACCTTTGAAGTGGTGCAAGTGAATGCGGGGGGAGAGGAAATTAGCCGCACTCAGGGTCAAGCAGAGTATTTCACCGAAGACTTAGGTAATGGTATCATTTTGCAGATGGTCGCTATTCCTGGAGGTAGTTTCCAGATGGGTTACCCTGCCACGGAGGAAGGTCATTATAGCGATGAAGAATCACAGCATGAAGTAACTGTCCCATCCTTCTTCATGGGTAGATATCCAGTTACTCAAGCTCAATGGCAGGCAGTGGCAAGGCTGCCTCAGGTAAAGAGAAGACTTGACCCTAACCCATCTTATTTTCAAGGGGTAGGTCTTCCTGTGGAGAAGGTTTCTTGGTATGATGCAGTTGAATTTTGTGCCCGTTTGTCGAGAAAGACGGGACGTGAATACCGACTACCGAGTGAAGCAGAGTGGGAATATGCTTGTCGTGCGGGAACTACTACCCCCTTTCATTTTGGTGCAACGATTACGACTGACTTGGCAAATTACGATGGTAACAGTACTTATGGTTCTAGTCCTCAAGGACAGTATCGCCAACAAACAACCCCGGTGGGCAGTTTTGCCGTAGCCAATGCCTTTGGGTTATTTGATTTACATGGTAATGTCTGGGAATGGTGTGCTGACACTTGGCATGACAACTATCAAGGAGCACCGAGAGATGGCAGTGCATGGCAAGATGACAATGATAATGATAATCACTCTCGTCGGCTGGCACGCGGGGGGGCGTGGGGAAGCCATGCCAGGAACTGCCGTGCTGCCTTTCGTGTCCTCAATACGCCGGAATACGGGCACTACAACGTCGGTTTTCGGTGTGTGTGCCGAAGCGAGGGCTCTTAACCATTGACACTTTAAGAGGCAGGAGGCAGAAGGTGCTAAGGGAAGCTGACTTGTTTCTTCTGATGTTTCACCACAAAGACACAAAGTACACAAAGTTAAATGCGATTGCATTGTAGTGGCATTACACAGCTAAAACTGTAGGTTGGGTTGTAGCCTGCTTCCGCGTAGCGGTACGGTAGCGAGACCCAACACTTCTTGTGTGCTGTGTTGGGTCTCGTTACCTCGACCCAACCTACATCTATTCAATCATTTTAGCTGTGCTACGCCAATATGGAAAAATGCGATAGCTGAGAAAATAGTTTATATGACCACACCTATTCCATTGTTAGATATAGTCCCAAAAACAGCAGCATTTGTCAAGCATTGAGAATGTAGAATTAAATTCCGTGAATACCTTTGTGCTCTTTGTGTCTTTGTGGTTATTTCTTCTTATTGCTGCTACTGGCAAGATGCCAGTTCCACAGTAGGAAATTTCGGCAAACGCGATCGCAAGATGCTCGCACTACTTAAAACAGGCTATAGGAATGGTGGGCAAAAAAGGCTAATTGATCAGCTTCTTGGGTCTAAATTATCTAATTTGCCCACCCTACTAAGGGAAGCTATCGCGTAACCCGAAACCAGAGCAAGCGCTCTCTGGGAAATATAGTTTAAATGTATACAGCGCTTTGCGCTGTAATGAAGTACACTCTTCCAAAAGTACCCCTTAGGGACTTCCAAAAGTCCCCCTTATTAAGGGGGATTTAGGGGGATCAAAACTGTACCGCATAGCAGAGCAAACTGCTGTAATTAAATTCCGTGGATACCTTTGTGCTCTTTGTGTCTTTGTGGTTAATTCTTCTCATTGCTGCCACTGGCAAGATGCCAGTTCCACGGCAGTAAATTTAGGAAAACGCTATCGCAGGAGAGTTGGTAATACTGCTCGGGTTTTGCCTACGTTTTCTTTCCCCATCTTCCTTAGTTAAAAGCGGGCGACGAGAATCGAACTCGTATCATTAGCTTGGAAGGCTAAGGTTTTACCACTAAACTACGCCCGCAGCAGTGGCTCAAATTTCACTTCTACCAAGATAGCACAAATTTACCGTGGTGTCAGCAAAAGAATTTCTATATCTAATTCATCTATGGTCTGACTGGTTTGGACATGAAACTGCTCTTCAACAGTAGACCGAAAGATCTCCGATGAGTTCAAGTGAACTAGCCATAAACGGGATTTGGTTGGTGGTAGGCTGCTCAGCCAATCTTCTACTTCTGCTTTCTCATCAGATGCCACTAGTACATCTTTAATCTCAATGGTTGCAGAACCACGATAGTAATGATTTAGGGCTACAGGAATCTTTTGACCAATAGACCAAACGATCACATCACCAGGTTGTTCGTTACTGCTGATGGTTTGTACTAGACCACGCCAATTCTCCCGATCTAGCACTGTATAATAACGCTTGATGCCGCCACTGACGGCAACGGCATAAATCATTGCAATCACTAGTGCCCCAATACGCGATCGCTTCCAAACTCCCATCCAACCTGCTGCTAAGAGAAGACAGATGTAGGGAGCAACAAACAGTAGATAACGATTTACCCAGAGGTTGCGAGAAACTTGGGAAACTAAAAAAAGTGGGATTAAAGGTAAAAATGCCCAGGCAACAACCCAACCAAGTTTGGTTGAGTGTTTGAGCTTGAGGAGGGCAACCCCCAACAGGTATGCCAAGATTACGGAATAGGCATGATAAAACCAGTAGATGGCATTGGAGTTGGCTCGACCAAAGGACCAAGCCGTAAAGCGACCTGGCTGTAAGATAATATCTGAGATACCAGGGCTAGTTCGTCCACCGACATCCCCCGCCAATGCACCGGGTGCTTTAACTCCTCCCATAAATTTTGCTGAGCTGAGTGCGACACCGATTACCCACGGCAGCCATAAAATACCAATTAGCAACAGTCCCAGACCAAAAGTGAGCAATACACGGCGTTGCTGGCGAAATTTCCAGCCAAACAACACCATGTCTGGCAGTAACAGGAGCAAATTTAGGGGAGTTGTGATGATGGCGAAGAATCTCATCACAGCCCATCCTAAGATTAAGAGGATGGTGGGAGATTCAAGGGCATAAGTCAGGACTAGGGTTCCACCAACACCGATACAACTGCTAAGGGTGTACATCCGCACCTCTTGTGCATGATGGATAAACAGTGGTGAGAGTGCTACCATCACCGCAGCAATCAAGCCAGTTGACTTTCCTAAGAGGCGACAACCAAGTTGATAGGTGAGGAAAACATTACCTAATGCGAAAAGGACACCTAACCCTCTGAGCCAAGCATCACTGTTGCCAAATATCATCCAGATACGTAGGAGAAAGTGATAGAGGATGCGGGGGCCCAGCAAGCCAGACAGATTTTCATCTAAGCTCTTAGCACGATGAATACTAAGTAGTTCATCTACCCAAAGACTCTCTGTATCAATTTGATAGAGGTACAATCCACTGGCTAAGAGTAAGATTAAGGTAATAGGAATCCACTGCTTTAACCAATCAGTTTCTACTAATCCCTGTATTTTGGATTTCATTCTGCCTCCTGCCTTCTGCCTCGAAGCCTCAAAGCCTCAGAGCCTTTCTACACCCGACAAGGACGAAAGGAAAGGCGATGCTGGGGTGTAGGTCCATGTTGTTGCAGTGCTAATCGGTGTCGCACAGTTGGGTAACCCTTATTGGTTGCCAAATCATAATTGGGATATCTGTTAGCTAAACGCATCACCAAATCATCCCGCCATACTTTAGCAACCACACTAGCAGCAGCAATTTCTAGCGATCGCTGATCTCCTTTGATAATATTTTGCTGGGGTACAGGTAATTCCTGTAAAGATTGCTTGCCATCAACCAGGCAAAGATCTGGCTTTACTTGTAGTTTTAGTACTGCTCGCTTCATGGCTAACAGGGATGCCTGCAAGATATTAATCTGGTCAATTTCCTCCCTAGTAGCATAACCAATTCTCCAATCCAGTGCTAGGTTTTGAATTTCTTGAGCCAGCTTGAGGCGTCGGGAAGCGGATAATTGCTTAGAGTCCTTGACGCCTGCAAGAGCAAGTTGCGGCAGAGTAGATGCGGGTAAAATGACTGCTGCTGCTACTACTGGACCAAAGAGAGCCCCTCGTCCGACTTCATCGACACCAGCAACCAATTTTTTTTGCTTAGACAAGGTTGGTAACTCACAAAAGTTGTTACAACATATGACCATAGAGATTGAATAATTTTAGATTGAAGAATTAAAACGGTAAATCTTCAATCTTCAATCTTCAATCTTTAATAGCTTACCTCATACTTCATCCCTATTCTCAGTCTCCATTGCTGAAGAACGGCGGCGACGGCGGCGGATTAAAGGAGGGCTAATTGGTGACTCAGTATTGGATGCAGAATCAGTTGGTGTTTTAGTTTCAACTGCTGCCACAGAAGTAGTTAATAGTAACTTTTCGGAAGTTTCTTCTTCTTGTAATGGGATGGTTTCTTCTTCCTGTAATGGAATGGTTTCTTCTTTCTGTAATGGAATGGTTTCTTTTTTCTTTGATACTAGGGAAATGGTCTTGGGTTCCGTTGAAAATGCTACTGGTGCTGGATTGATATTTTCTGTTTTGTCTGCTTCCCCTGGAAGCACCACAGAAACAATTACAGACCTAAACTCTTTGAGATCTCGCTCTAGTCTTATCAATGGAGAAATTCCCATCAAAGCATAAACATCTTGTTCCTCTGGAGTCATCTCAACAGAAATTATTTCTGGAGGTTTAATTTCTTTATTCGACTTAATGAGCTGGGGTTTTGCTGGTGATTCTCCTTCATCTGATAGGGAGCCTCTTCCCACTTCGCCAGCACCAGTAGGAAATGATAGCTCCTTAGGAAGCCTTCTGCCAAAGCGAGGCAAATCTGCTTCCCCTGACTCCGATAACCGTTGGGATACGGGAATTGGCAAGGAGGGCATCCTGCCAATTCCTTCCTCCTTCGTCAAATTCTCATCAATACGACGACGGCGGCGGCGAATATTATTGGTTAATCCCTGTTCCTGATAACTGGGATGGTGTAAGAGTTCAATTGCCTCAGGGTCTTTGAGGGGAGGAAGATCAAATTGTCCAGGGATATCTGAGGGCCTCGATTCCCTCGAATCCAAGCGGACAGGAGGTTCTACTACTCCACTGGTTTGGTATGGAGATGCTTCACCTGGGAGGCGCACTACATGCCCTAAACCGTTACAGGTGGGGCAGACTTGACCAAACAACTCATAAATATTTTGACCTTGGCGCTTGCGGGTTAGTTCGACTAAACCGAGTTCTGAGAGTTGAGCAATCTGGGGTCTAGCCTTGTCTGTTCTCAAGGCTTTATTAAAATGTTCTAGTACCTGTAGCTGATCTCGGCGCGAGTCCATGTCAATAAAGTCAACGATAATCACACCAGCAATGTTACGCAAACGCAGCTGGCGAGCAATTTCGGTAGCAGCTTCGCAGTTAGTCCAAAGCACGGTCTCTCGTGCCGTTGCCGAACGGGTAAAGGAGCCGGAGTTAACATCAATTACGGTGAGAGCTTCTGTTGGTTCGATAATAATGTAACCACCAGAAGGTAGATCTACCCTTGGTTTGAGTGCTTCTCGAATTGCTGCATTAACTCGGAAGTATTCCAGAATCGACATGCGATCCTGATGATGATCAATCAAGACCCCCTCGGGCGAACGACCCCCACTCCAACTCAATAAGTGTAATTTAACCCGCTTCAATCCGGCGTTGGAATCTACGACAATCCGATTGACCTCGGAGGTGTACATATCCCGGAGAACACGCTGAATAAAGTCATTATCTCGGTTGAGTAAGGCTGGTGGCCTAGCGGCATTCGCTTCTTCTTGAATGGCTTCCCACTGTCTTTGCAGTGTTTCCAAGTCTTCAATGATTGCTTCTTCGGCTTTATCTTCTGCTTCCGTGCGTACTAGTAATCCCATACCAGAAGGTTTGATCAGTATGGCTAAAGCTCGCAGGCGATTGCGCTCGTTTTCGCTCCTGATCCGTCGGGACAAGTTGACGCCCCTGCCGTAAGGCATCATTACTAGATAACGACCTGGTAAACTGATGTTCCCAGTCAGCCTAGGTCCTTTATTACCCGTCGGCTCTTTCATCACTTGCACCAAGACTTTCTGCTGGGGAGCCAGCAGTTCAGTAATCGCACCGGAGCGACGTTTCAGTCGCAAGGGACCCAGATCAGTGACATGAATAAAACCATTGCGCTCTGGGTCTCCAATGTTAACAAAAGCCGCATCTATCCCAGGTAATACATTTTCAACAATACCAAGATAAATATCACCAACTTGGTGGTTGCCGGTAGCAACCACTAGTTCTTGAATTTGATCTTCCCAAAAGACGGCGGCAAGCCGATATTGCTCTGCAATAATAATTTGCTTTGGCATTCAATTTCCTCAAAAACTGGCAGTTTACTTGGGTACTTAGACTATTTCTCTCGATGAAAGCTACCCAATCTCACTGTGTAATCAAAAATTTTAACTTAACCGATACATTTTTGTTAACAAACGTTAACAAATACTCTCTTTAAGAGAAGGTGTATCAAGCAATGCACTAAGGAAAATCCCTTGCGCACCACTTATATCCCGTGACATCATCTAACCTGTGAGCTTGGATTTAATGAACTTAGCTCCACCTAATGCCTGGGTTAAGAGCTACAACCCTGCCTTGGTTCTCGGCTAATTGTCGTAACTCAACTCTTGGGACACTGAAGGTAGTAGTCACCATAGGCCAATACTAGTCTACAGCCCCCAAAGCTTGGCGGCAAAGCCTCTGGTGAAGGCGACTTTACCTAAGATGGTTGGGAAGAAAAGCATGAGTAGAAGGTTCCGAAGAGCAAATTAGTGTTGTTTAGCACCTATTGCTGGGTTAAACAATTTGAACCCAAAACTTGCTTCTAGCTGTAACTGCTCCTCTGATTAAGTATATTATACCGTGATCTTGACCGAGATATTATTGAGATAAGTTATTAATCATTGGTTATTGGTAATTTATCCGGTATTGCCTGTGGCCTTCCTAAAGGGAAGAGATTGGCGGAGAGATTGAATCGTCGCGATCGCTTGTTGAGCAACCTGAGCAATTTCTGTAGTAGTGTTAAAGCGCCCAATCCCAAATCGGATCGAGGCAGATGCTAGGGATTCTGGGTGTCCCAAAGCTAGGAGGACGTGGGAAGGAGCCACATTAGTGGAAGAGCAAGCTGAGCCGGAGGAGACAGCGACCACTGGCTGCAATCCTAGCAATAGTGCTGAGCCATCAACATCTTCCACACTAATATTCAGGTTTCCTGGCAATCGCTGGTTAGGATGACCATTAAGATGGATATTGGGTAACTGACTCAAGGCACTCCACAGATATTCCCGTAACTGTAGTAAGCGTTGAGACTCAGATGGTTGTAATTCTAACCCTAGAGCCACTGCCTTGGCAAAGCCAACAATCTGAGGAGTATAGAGAGTACCAGAACGCAATCCCCTTTCCTGTCCACCTCCTTGTATTTGGGGAGCAAGTCTGACTCTAGGATTGCGGCGGCGGACATAGAGAGCACCGATACCTTTGGGTCCATATACTTTATGGGCAGTGAGGGACATCAGATCAATGTTCATTGTTTGGACATCTAGGGGAATTTTGCCTATGGCTTGAGCAGCATCAGTATGGAAGAGTACTTGCTGCTGATGGCAAATCTCGCCAATTTCAGCTATTGGCTGCAATACTCCAATTTCGTTATTCGCTGCCATCACTGACACCAAAATTGTTTCGGGACGGATGGCTTTCTCCAGTTGGGTTAAATCGATCAGTCCATCCTGCTGTACTGGTAGGAAGGTTACTTCGAATCCCAGAGTTTCCAAATAGCGGTAAGGGTCTAATACTGCTCTATGTTCAGTTTGGACAGTAATCAAGTGACGTCCTTTACTGAAATAGGCTTCGGCAACCCCTTTAATCGCCAAGTTGTTAGCTTCTGTCGCACCACTGGTAAAAACAATTTCTTCTGGGGTGGCATGGATCGCGTCTGCGATGATT
Organism: Symploca sp. SIO2E6; assembly: GCA_010672425.1. Taxonomy (GTDB): domain Bacteria; phylum Cyanobacteriota; class Cyanobacteriia; order Cyanobacteriales; family Coleofasciculaceae; genus Caldora. Next base: position 3,622 of record JAAHGR010000136.1, on the reverse strand, counting down.
TGCCGCGCTTGTTTGACACCGGCTTCTGCTTCCCAACCGTAAACATGGCTGGTGCTGGAAGGGTTGCCGAAATATGCGGTGAAGTAGGGGAGCATTGCTTCTAGTACCCGCTCATCCATCGGGGTAGTAGCATGGCAGTCGAGGTAAATTGGGTGGTGAGACATGGCTATTTTAGGTGTTAGGTGTTAGGTATTAGGTCTTAGGTTTTAGACACCTAACACCTAACACCTAACACCTTCTAAGGAGTTTTTTGTAAATCTGGTCGCTCTTCCTGGACAATCGCTCCTTTTACAGGGCAAACTTGGAAACAGATGCCACAGTCAATACAGGTTGTAAAGTCAATCCAGTACCAGTTAGTACCTTTGACATTTTTACCAGGACCTGGATGAATACAAGCAACTGGACAAGCTTCAACGCAATCAGCAACGCCTTCACAGGTTTCAGTAACAATAGTGTGAGACAAGGTGTTCTCCAATACTTTTTTTGCTAGTATCAACCAATACAATAAGGAAAATTCCTTACGGGCTATTTAACTACCCATACTATAATAGAGAAGCTCGGTTTCTCGACCCTCTAGGTGATTCTCCGTATTGCCTGTTATAATCAAGGTTCGGTATCTTTCCTCCTCCAACTTATTATGGGCAGTACCTTTGGACACTTATTTAGGATTACAACCTTTGGTGAATCCCATGGCGGTGGCGTCGGAGTAGTAATTGATGGCTGTCCGCCACAACTAGAAATTTCTGCTGAAGAAATTCAAGTTCAACTAGACCGCAGACGTCCTGGTCAAAGTAAAATAACAACACCTCGTAAGGAAACTGATACTTGCGAAATTGTTTCAGGGCTCTTTCATGGCAAAACCTTAGGTACGCCAATCATGATTATGGTGCGTAACAAGGATACTCGCCCTCAAGATTATAGCGAAATGGCTCAGACCTATCGCCCTTCCCATGCAGATGCCACATATGATGCCAAATATGGTATCCGTAACTGGCAAGGTGGGGGCAGATCTTCGGCTCGTGAGACCATTGGTAGAGTTGCCGCTGGAGCGATCGCTAAAAAAATCCTGACTCAAGTTGCTGGTATCGAAATTGTGGGTTACGTCAAACGCATTCAAAACTTAGAAGCGATCGTTGAACCCAACGATGTTAACCTGGAACAGGTGGAAAGTAATATTGTCCGCTGTCCTGACGCTGAATGCGCAGAACGGATGATTGAACTGATTGAGCAGGTTGGACGTAGTGGTAATTCCCTGGGGGGCGTTGTTGAATGTGTTGCCAGGAAAATACCCAAAGGTTTAGGAGAGCCAGTATTTGATAAGCTGGAGGCTGATTTGGCTAAGGGTGTGATGTCCCTACCCGCAAGTAAAGGTTTTGAAATTGGTTCTGGTTTTGCTGGGACTATGCTCACCGGCAGCGAACATAATGATGAATTTTACACCGATGAAACTGGCGATATCCGGACTCTAACCAATCGTTCTGGCGGTATTCAGGGTGGCATTACCAATGGTGAAAATATTATTTTGCGGGTAGCGTTTAAACCTACTGCTACTATAAGAAAACAGCAGCGCACAGTGACTAGCACTGGTAAGGAAACAATGCTGGCTGCCAAAGGACGTCATGATCCTTGCGTTTTACCTAGAGCTGTGCCTATGGTAGAAGCAATGGTTGCCTTAGTTTTATGCGACCACCTACTGCGTCATCAGGGTCAATGTTGTACTGTGAAGTACCCAACCTCAAACCCCACCATTAGTTAAAGCCTTAGATTACCAATGGAAACTAGTTCTTCCTCTGAGTTTGTCGTCCAATTTTGGGGGGTTCGAGGCAGTATTCCTGCTCCCGGAAAAGATACAGTTCGTTATGGCGGTAATACCTCCTGTATAGAGATGCGAATAGGTGGTAGACGTCTCATTTTTGATGGCGGTACCGGTTTGCGGATGCTGGGTAAAAGCTTACAGTCTGAGCTACCGATGGAAGCGGATTGGTTTTTTACTCACTACCACTGGGATCACATTCAAGGTGTGCCATTTTTCGCTCCAGCTTTTATTCCGGATAATACCTTCCATATTCATGGAGCAGCACCTGGGGGACTATCACTCTCTGAACATTTTGGCAAGAATGTGCTCCACTTGAATTCTCCTGTACCTTCTCAAAAAATCAAGGCCAATTTGACATTTGACGACTTAAAATTTGGTAAAAATATCATTACCCTGGATGACATCACTATTGAAACTGGTCCTCTTAACCATCCTAATGGTGCCATGGGCTATCGGGTAACCTGGCAAGGGTACTCTGCTTTCTATTGCACAGATACAGAACATTTTTCTGATCGCCTTGATGAAAATGTGGTGCATCTGGCTCGTGATGCTCAGGTCATCATTTACGATGCCATGTACACCGACAAAGAATACCATAACCCAAAATCTCCTAAGATAGGTTGGGGACATTCAACTTGGGAAGAAGGAGTAAGAGTAGCAAAAGCCGCTGGAACCAAGCAATTGGCAATTTTTCACCACGAACCGAGTCACAGTGATGATTTTCTGGATAAGATGGCAGTAGAGGTGAAAGAGACCTTTGAAGGAGGCTTCATTGCTCGTGAAGGGATGATTTTTTCGGTAATTCCAGAAAAGTAGGTGGTAGATGGTAGGTATTAGGTATTAGGTGTTGGGTGTTAGGTTAGACCAAATATGCTTTTTTCCAATTAGAATCCCCGTCTTGTGAAAGCGGGGAGAACTCAATCCAGCTATAATCTGTTGTAGGAATATCAAATAGTATTGGAGTATCCGTTTTTCCCCTTACCAACCCCTATTTTTCGATGAACATTCTGAGCAACCTGTTTTCCCCACCAGCTAAACCCCCTCGGATGCCCAAAAAACGCCGAGGCATTGAAATCAAGTCGGAACGTGAAATTGAGATTATGCGGCAGGCTGGGAAAATTGTTGCTAAAGTGCTCAAGGAAATTTCCGAGATAGTTGAACCGGGGATGACAACCGCTGATTTAGATGCTTACGCCGAAAAGCGCATCCGTGAAATGGATGCCAAACCTAGCTTCAAGGGTTACCACGGCTTCCCTGCGTCCATCTGTTCCTGTATCAATCATGAAGTTGTCCATGGTATTCCCAGTCCCAAAAAGGTGATTCGCAACGGTGATCTCCTGAAAGTAGATACTGGTGCCTACTATGAGGGATTTCACGGGGACTCTTGTATCACCGTTGGGATCAATAAAGTAAGACCAAGTGCTGCTAAATTAATTCGTGTAGCAGAAGAGGCTCTCTACAAGGGCATTGAACAGGTAAGAGCAGGAGCCTACCTACTTGACATTGCTGGTGCAATTGAAGATCATGCTCACGCCAATGGCTTTAGTGTAGTAGAAAACTTTACTGGTCATGGTGTAGGCAGAAATTTACACGAAGAACCTTCTGTTTTTAACTTCCGCACCCGTGAGATGCCCAATGTCAAGCTGCGTGCTGGTATGACCATAGCAATTGAGCCAATTGTGAATGCTGGTTCCAAGTTTACCCGTACTTTATCTGATCGTTGGACTGTAATGACGGTAGACAATTCCCTATCAGCTCAATTTGAGCATACGGTATTAGTGACCGCTGATGGCTATGAAATTTTAA
>JAAHGR010001359.1 GCA_010672425.1 Symploca sp. SIO2E6 | reverse complement strand
CCCCATCTCCCCATCTCCCCGTCTCCCCATCTGCATTGGTGGTTTTGCCTGGGATCTTACAACCGATTGGGGAGGGGGAGGCTGTGGCAGCTTACGCTTTACCTGCTGCTGGCTAGGCGGTTGGAGGGGAGAGCGAATTGGCTTGGGAGGCTTTTTACGCCGCCGCTGTTGCTGTCCCTTTTGATTACGCTCAGGTTGACGCCTATTATTCATCGACATTCCCACTAACAACACCTCCGCTCCCACTAACACAGGTTGTAGATTACTGCTCGACCCCTGGAAAATTTGCTTATACCAAATTCATTTTAGAACTACTAGCGTTACACAGCTAAAATGATGTAATAAGTAGATGTAGGTTGGGTCGAGGCAACGAGACCCAACACAGCCCCCTCCCGTGTTGGGTTTCACTCCGTTACACCCAACCTACCCTACCTCCCCACACTTCCCACACTCCCCACTACTCCGGCTCTGAACCATCATCAACAGACTTAGGCAAACATTGTAGCGCCCATTGCATTTGACGGAGAATACCTCTGAGCATGGAAACTTCAGCCGTAGTTGGCTGGGCTCGGTTGAACAGACGTCGGAGTTTTTCGAGGCGTGCTGGGGCAGTATGGGGATAAACATAACCTATTTGCAATAATAAGGCTTCTAGGTGTTGATAGTAACCTTCTAGAACTTCTATGGGAGCCCCATCAAGGGATGAGATGGCATCTTGAGGTTTTGATGATTGCTCTTGGGCAATTTGATAGAGTTCGTAACAGCAAACTGCTACTGCCTGAGCCAAGTTGAGAGAAGGATATGCGGGATTCGCGGGAATACCAACAAACCGCTGGGCATAATTGAGTTCCACATTGCTCAATCCCCGACATTCAGGGCCAAAAATCACCGCCGAGTTGACCCCTGCTTCCAGTAACCAAGGTAATGCGGAACGGGGGGACTCCAGGGGGGTAGGCAAAGCACGAGGACGAGCAGTTGTCGCGATCGCTCGCTGGCATCCCGTCAGAGCAGCAGGTATAGTGGCTACTAGCTGAGCTGTTTCCAAAATATCCACCCCATGTACTGCCATGTGTTGCGCTTCAATGTCCAAAGGCTCACATTGAGGATTCACTAGCATAGGGGGGTTGCCGCATTAAGAGGCGAATTTGAGACACTGAGGCAGGAATTCAAATCCTTCATGACTGAAATA
>JAAHGR010001358.1 GCA_010672425.1 Symploca sp. SIO2E6 | reverse complement strand
TAGCACTATGATCAAATTGATGTGCAAAGCGCGAAATTCGCCAACAACATCTTTTGAACCCCAGGCGGGTAATGCCACTGCTGCAAGATTTGAGTTCTAACTGTTGCACCCTATTTTGAGCTCGGTTCCCCAAGTTCGCCTTGCCACAAGGGCAATATGCTGTTAATCAGGGACAAGAAAGTTTACATCCGTTATCAAGGCAAGAGAGTGCGTCCTGTGCCTTCTGATGTCCCTTATCATTTCCTTCTATCCGGTAAAGCTCGGCAGCTTGCTGAAATTTTTCTATTGCTTCTTTCTTATATCTTCCTTTGGCCAACTTACAGCCTTCTTCATAGAATGTGTCAGCCAATTGCTCATTTATTCCAGGACCAGTTTCAATTTCATTGAGAAATGGCAAGCTAATTTTAGTTCCACTTATCTGTAGCTGCGCTTGAGCTGCAAGAGGCATTGCAGCTAGAGTAATAGTAACTACTATGAGGATAGAAGTCAGTACTAGGTATCGCTTGGCTTTTCCAATTATGTTCATACGCTATCATGAAAAAAAGCAAATTGTGTCTATTAATATTAATCCTAGCTTAACACCAATTTAGATATATAACTCAGATTCAGTATCAAACCTCCTAGTTCCCAATGTTGTTACAGAGATGGCAATCACTAAGATCGGGATTACTGGTCAAATAATCACGCAGCCAATCGCAACTGTGTCCTAGTAAATCATCTAAATCCAGATTCCACAGGGTTACCTTCTCATCAAAACCAGTTGAGGGAATACCAGCGAAGGCAACAGTTTTACTATCAGGACTGAAGTTAACCTTTAAGGAAAGATTAGTATCTATTGGTAAAGTTTGCAAGAGTCTACCATCCAAATTCCAAATATTGACCTTATCCTTAGTCGCTGAAGCTAAAGTTTTACCGTTCGGGCTGAAGTTAACGCTATAGACAGTATCACCATGGTCTAGAGGAATTTGAAGCAATTCACCATTTAGATGCCACAGTTTCACTTTCCCATCATCACCGGCAGAGGCAATTATTTTACCGTTGGGACTAAAACTCACGTCTAAAGCACCATCTACATGTCCTTCCCAGGTCTTCATCTTTACCCCTTCAGCGCTCCAAAGATTTAGAGTACCATCAGAACTAGTTGAGGCAATAGTGCCGTTAACAGGATTAAAACTGACGCTAGTAACCCAAT
>JAAHGR010001357.1 GCA_010672425.1 Symploca sp. SIO2E6 | reverse complement strand
TGATTGAGAATGGATTAGTCGAAATCGGAATCCCGTTAAAGGAATCGAAATTTGAGTTAAAGGAAAGTGATCCGAAGAAATGGCGTAATTATCTGCTTGGTGTATGGCGCAGAAACCAAAATAAACCAGAAGTAGCAGAGTTATACGCCAGCAAATTAGCAATCGCGCGTCATCAAGTAACCCAATTTTGTAAGCAGTATCCAGATTTAGACCTGCCAGTGACATTTGATAGTTGGTATACCCAGCCTGCGTTTTGTCGTTATCTTGATCAAGAGTTAAAAGTCCCTTACGTTGGCACGTTAAAACCGGATCATCAATTTCAATTAAAATCAGGGCGAGAAACAGTTGCTTCTTTTGTTAAACGGCTTAAACAAGAACATCTTGAGGCAATTACTCAAGACCAAACACCTCTTTTTCAAAAAATAACGATACCGTATAAAGGAGAAAAAGAGGTTTACTACACCTATTGTCGGACACTTCGAGTGCATAACTTTGGTAAACATCGTGTTGTTATCAATTTCTCTCGACCTGATTTATCCGATACACCACGCATATTCATCTCAAATCGCTTGCATTGGCAAGCGGCTGGGATTACTCGTATTCGTCGTCACCGCTGGCCCGTTGAAGTTTATCATCAGGAAGGGAAGGCTGAAGGATTGGACCAATATCAAGTGCGGGACTTTCAAGCCATATCCAAGCATATCGGTTTGGTCGCTGTCACTTATAGCTTATTGCGTGCCGCTTCTCATGATCTTGACCTCCAGCAAAAACTTCAGCGTCAACTCAAATATGATTTTGATGGCAGTCGGCCAACGTCTCTCCGCCGTGTGACTCAAGCTCAAGCCCTGTGGTCTTTGGGGAGCTTGATAGCAACGCAGATAAGTTTAGGAAAGTCGTTGGAAGAGGTTTTATCTCCTCTTTTAGCTTCGGTTTACATTTAGTTTCAGTTGCCGTGCATCTGATTTGAGCCGTCTTCGATGACATTAGATCATCGAGGGTGGCTTTGCCATGGATATGTGCCTAAAAATGGCCCTCTTTAGGGGTGTTTTTAAGGTCTTATTTGACGATTTTATGTCAAGCAAAAGTCGAGTAGATACTCAACCTCTTCGTAATATAAATTGGGGATGTTGAAAATAGAGGAAAACATGGCAAGTTTAAACGGTACAAGCTCAAACATCGCGGTTCAGGCGAGAG
>JAAHGR010001356.1 GCA_010672425.1 Symploca sp. SIO2E6 | reverse complement strand
GTGCATCCCAATAGTGGGGCGACGGAGTGGTTCCTGCTCCCCGAGTCAACGTGGATTGGTTCAATTTAGCCCTGGAGCATTTTGCCAAAGCGGTAGGAGCGGGGCAGACCAAGCAAATCCTGTTGGTGATAGACGGAGCGGGATGGCACCGCAGTGAGCGAGTGAGGATTCCCGAGGGGATTCACCTAGAGATTTTGCCGCCGTACTCACCGGAGCTTCAACCGGCGGAACGGCTTTGGAGTTTGGCGGATGAGCCGTTGGTGAATCAGAGCTTCGACACCATTGAATCGATTGAGGAAATCCTCTGTCAGCGATGTCGGCATTTAGCCACCACGATGCAGGAGCACATTCAAGGACTGACCCAATTTCATTGGTGGCCAGCATAATCCTCAATATGGGTCTATAAAACCGGATTTCGTATCAGATGCTAGGAGCCCTGTTGGATGGGAGTAATTCCAGTGCCAAGTTGTGGGGGGATAGTGCCTACCGCTCGACCCAGATTGAAACCGTGTTAGGGCTGATGGGATTTACCAGTCATATCCATGAGCGAGGGTATCGCAATCGTCCTTTAGGAGGACGTCAAAAGCAGAAAAATCGCACCCGGTCTCGGACTCGGGCGAAGGTGGAGCACGTATTTGGCACGATGGTTAACAGTATGGGAGGTAAGGGGGTGAAGTCCATTGGTCTGAAGCGAGTCACGGGAATTATGGGTCTGAGAAATCTGACTTACAACCTGAGACGACTGGTGATGTGGGAGTCGAAATCCCTTCCCACTTAGAGGTGTGAATCGGGTCGATGGACCGCGGAGAGACATCAATCTCTATCACTGATGCGTATCTTGACTCAGAATCTTGCTGCACTCATCAAGTCCATCATTTTTACGCCAATACTGAACTATTTTTCGAGGTGCCCTACACTCTCTCACCGGTTGATATTACCTTTGGTAAGATGACCCCTAACAGAGCAAACCAGATGTGTTGGACTGTAGTGGAAGGCAAATCTAGAAAACGCTGGAGCCGTCTGCGCCGACTCTCGAAAAAGATGAGCAAGGGCAGTCGTGAAGCCAAACCTTCAATGGTAATGGTGGTGTAGGTTTGCAACTGGCACACCAATATTTCAAGAAATACCAGCTCTCGGGGGCTGAAGTAGGGGGCTAAGGCGGTGCGATAGAATTCAGGCATGATTTTGTGGTGG
>JAAHGR010001355.1 GCA_010672425.1 Symploca sp. SIO2E6 | reverse complement strand
TGATAATCACTCGGTATCTGTTGCTTGTTGCCTGTTGCCAATTCCCAATTCTCAATTCTCAATTCTCAATTCTCAATTCCCAATTCCCAATTCCCAATTCCCAATTCCCAATTCCCAATTCCCAATTCCCAATTCCCTATTCCCTATTCCCAATTCCCAATTCCCAATTCCCAATTCCCAATTCCCTATTCCCTATTCCCTATTCCCTTAAACTACATCCAAAAGGACGCGATGCCTGGTAGGTGGAGGAACGCCTACCAAACCAGTTATACCGATTATCCCGGATTTGTTCGTAGGCGCGATCGCCTAACCATTTCATTCCCGGGATGGCACGATAGGCATTGATGAATAGATGACCCGCTGGCAAAAGACGTGTGATTTCTTCAGCGGCATCGCTGCCTTGCCATTTTTGGGAAGGTGTTTGCTCATCGAGCAAGATCATCCCCATTTCGCAATCTTGAGGTGTAATTCCCCATTGTTTGAGGGTTTCTTGATCTTGCATCGGACTGTAGTTGAATAACCTTCCCTGGTCAAACTGTTGGAGTAGTTGGGTAAAGGTGGAACAGAGATTGCAGTCTCCGTCATAAATAACCAGATACTTCATCTATTTGTTTTCTTCTAATGTATTGCTATGGAACAGACTACTTTTTATTTTAGCGAATTTTGTAGTTTTCTGTCCCTATCTTCCTTTTAAACACCAGCGAGCAAGATACTCGCACTAGCGCAACCCAACACCTAACATCTAATCAATCGCTGTGGGTGCGGGTTTAGCAAATGTAGCAAATGTAGGTTGGGTGAAGCTTTCGCGAAACCCAACGCAAAGTTATTGCGATCTAGATATGTGATCAACTTCGTTGGTGCTGAAGGCAATCGCCTATCCGTAGTATCAATTCTCAATTCTATTTGGTGTATATTTTAGATAAGGATACGTATTGGCACACAAGATTTAAAAATTGCGGCAGAGCCCCAACTTCTTCATTTTCTTCCTTTTAAACATCAGCGAGCAAGATGCTCGCACTACGAAACCCAACACCTAACATCTAATCAATTGCTGTAGGGGTGGGTAATGGGATATGATAAAGATATCAACAGTAACCTTCATACAAAACCCGCCCTATCGATAACTTTGCGGATTAGCGATCGCTTCGCTGGTGCCGTAGGCGATCGCCTATTGGTTATGAATTTATCCCAGGGA
>JAAHGR010001354.1 GCA_010672425.1 Symploca sp. SIO2E6 | reverse complement strand
GAAATCTATAATCTCTCACGCATCAGTCCCTGGTTTTTGCAGCAGATGGAACAAATTGTCGATCTAGAGAACAAACTCAAGGGCGATGACAATCCTCTGCAAGATAGTGATATGTCGGGGCTATACTATATCCATGCTAACCTACCACAATGAGACATCGCAGCTAAGTCGTCTCAGGTGTCCACCAGTATTCGGTTTTAGATGACAGGCAAGTCTTCTTTGTTCCCTACTTACAAGTCAGAAGGGAACAGGGTTTTAGCTTAGTTAATATTTATTAACATATTTTCGTTATGAAAATTACCTATACATATTGGAAAGAAACCGATGGGATGTTCTTGGGCTATGAATCGAGCAAGTGGTTGCTGTTTTAATGGAAGAACGCCCATTATTTAAAGAGGATCTTGATTATGCAGAAACAGTTGACCATTTAGCCCAAGTGTTTCAGCAAAATGTACCTATTGAAGAACTGCACACAATATCAGAAAGTGATTTTAAAGAGCGTTGTAGTGGGATAATGTCAATAAATTTTTCGATCGTCTTTTTCTCTCCACTCCCTTGACCAGTCAGACGGATATATTAGAAAGAAAAACCACAAAGGCACAAAGAGCACAAAGGGGATGTTAGCTGCGTCAGGAATCGGAAGCGAAGAAAGCTCAAAGAAACCCGGTTTCTTAGTCTTGTTGCCAGAGCACTCACCCTTGATTATTCTACGATAAGATGTTAATCTAGATTATTGGCTATCAGCACTCATCTATAAAGCTAACAGCTCAAAGCTAATTAACAGGAGTATATTACCAATGGAATTTGAAAAAACTCAAATAAAAAATCCAGATAACCTAGAGAAGTCTGTGGATCATGCTGCATCCAATGAACAACAGCAACCCAAAAAGAAACCTCACAAATTGCGTCCCTTTGCTGTGATGACAACTTAAGAATCAAGCAAAAATTGTATCTGAGTCTAGCTACTTGGAAGAATGGGGCGATCGCGGAAGGATGTTGCCCCTTTATATTTTTTTTAGACAAAACAATTATTTTGACGAACTAAATGACATCATTAATAGCAAAAAACAGTCAATTATCCCCTGACACCGATAGTAATTCTCAACCCCTTGCCAAAGATTATTATCTAACTCGTGAATCAGTAGCAATAGAGAGAGAAAGACTGTGGTCTAAAGTCTGGCTCATCGGTCCGCGTCT
>JAAHGR010001353.1 GCA_010672425.1 Symploca sp. SIO2E6 | reverse complement strand
CACCTAAAATAGTGTAATAGGAAATCGACGGCTTCCTTGTCAAATAAGGGTTTGAGCCAAAATCTATTCCATCATTTTAAGTGTGTCACGCCACTACTGGCGTGACACAGCTAAAATGGTGGAATAAGTAGGTTGGGTGTAGCCTTCTTCGTAACCCAACACCCGACTGTGTTGCGTTGGGTTTCATATCAATTCCGGTTGCATCGGAATGATTAAAAATCTGGCTTTCTGGTTAGAAAACATAGATGCACTGAGGGCGCAAGCTTTGCGCCCCTACATTACGAATATTATCCCAATGTAGCCGGAATTGATATCACTTCTCCTTCTCCAGACGCTACGCGAACGTTACACCCAACCTACATTTTTAGCTGTGTCGGACCACTACAGTGGTGTCATAAGCAATCCCACTATTGTCCTGGGTTATTCTTGTGTAACCAAGCACTCAAATCATCTAGGTTTGAGAAATCTAGCAGTGCCTCAGCCAATTCTTCCAACTTATCCAAGGGTAATGCCTTGATTTGCGACTCCAATTTTGGAGGAAGCTGACCCACTTTTCGGTTCAACTGCTTCAACACTAATATTTGTCCTTCTTGCTCTCTTCCTTGCTCTCTCCCTTGATCGTGGCCTTTTTCTAAACCTATTTCCAGACCTTCCTGATAAACTCTTGTCTCCTTAATGCTTTCGGCTAATCCTAACATTTCGGCAATCTCCTGACGGCTCAATAAGGGAAATTTATATACCATTGTAGTCTCTAGCAATTCTATGATGGTTGAAGAGGGAAAAGGCAAAGATTGCTGTTCTACTTGTGCCAACAGTTCTCTGGCTCTAGCTGGGGTTCGTTTTTTGGATGCGACAATTAGCTGCATTAGTCCTATGACTACTGAAAACGGTTGCACCTGTTCTAGTTCCTTGAGATAAAAACGCTGGACTTGGTCACTTTCTAATAATAAGCTATACACTCCCACATCCTCTGGTTCTAAGGATTTACTGGGAAAAATCACCACAGCCTGCCAGTTGGTAAACTCGGGGTTCTGTTGCAGGAACACAAATAGTTCGGCAAATAAGCGATGGTAAATCAGCTCATCCTCTTGGAATTGAACCTCGACAAAAAACACAGTGGGGTCGGGGTCATTTGCTGGGGGGAGGAAGACTCCATCGATGCGAAAGGCAGTTTGCTTAACCTCTATGGATTTAAACTTAT
>JAAHGR010001352.1 GCA_010672425.1 Symploca sp. SIO2E6 | reverse complement strand
TATCAAAGGGGAAGGAGTCATTGGTTTATCTCGCTCCTTGATTGCTGCGGGGGTTCCCAGTTTAGTGGTTTCTCTGTGGAAGGTTCCTGATGATGCCACCCAAGAGCTAATGGTTGAATTTTACACCAACCTCTACGAGAGGAAATTCGATAAAGCTCAGGCATTGCGTCAGGCGATGTTAACCATGCTTGAGGGTGGGGAAAACCCAGACCCCTTGGATTGGGCAGCTTTTACGGTTATTGGCGAAGCTGAATGATTTAACTTGGCTATGGAAGCTAACTTAAAATCTAGCAAGGGATGGTGCATTACGCGATCGCTAACAGCACCCTACAGCACTAACACCTACTTACTTATGAATCAGTCTGACGCATGGGAGAGTATCTGCTGGAAATCTACCATAGAACTAATTGCGATCGCGCAAGTTGGTGCTGTAGGCAAATGCATAGGGTCAATTTTGAAAGGGATAGCTGGATATAGAAACGATTAAATCCTTAAGACTCAAGAAGATCAACAGATGAGCCAACTAACCGCAGCTAAATCAACCCTCTTAATCGTCATAGTAAGCATCTTGAGCCTATCTGCCTTACCACTGCAAGCAGCCATCAGACCACAAGTTAACCCCAGCTTAACCGAAGTAAACCAGAAGCACATAGCCTTCAGCTGGGGAGACGTTTGGGATAGACTGCGACGCCTCAAGGGGAAGCAAGGTTTGCAAGAAGATAACAACAATAAATTTCTGTGTCTGATTACTCCCGGTAAGCTGCGGGGTGAAGAGTAGAAAGGAACTATCCAGGTTTTGGGAGAGCAACCGCTATTCTTGTGGCAGGGGGAAATAAAGGGGATAGAGGTACGCCACTTACGCAGCAACAAACTAATGTGGCAGCAAACAATAGACCCCAATGTCCATCATCTCACCTACCAAGGAGAGGCATTAGAACCGGGTCAAGACTACTACTGGTGGGGAATTGAAGCGGTAAATAAACGTTCCACTAGAGTTATCTTTCGTCTCATGGAACCAGAAAAACGCGATCGCATTACTGCTGAGTTGGCGGAGTTGGAGAATCAGTTAAAAGCTGAAAAGGCCAGTGTATCAGAGGTTATTTTAGCACGAGTTAACTACTTCGCTGACCAAGAACTCTGGTCAGATGCTTTGCGGGAAGTGTATGCCAGGGAAGATTTTCTGGAATTTAGCGAGAAGATTACCA
>JAAHGR010001351.1 GCA_010672425.1 Symploca sp. SIO2E6 | reverse complement strand
GTAGGCATAAATAAACGAAAGTATGTTGACAAATATTAAGGGGACTAAAATCCTCTTCCCTTCTGCCTTGGAGCCTTCTGCCCTCTGCCTTGTCCCAACGATAAATATTAAGACCAACCTACTTAAGTCAAGAGATTTTCCGGTGAAAGTGCAAAGTACGTGCAAAAATGGGATGCTGCTATTGTCCTGCACTATAGCAATTCTCGCATAATTCCTCAGGTAAATCCAATTTTATTGCCAATTCCCAATTCCCAATTCCCAATTCCCAATTCCCAATTCCCAATTCCCAATTCCCAATTCTCCATTCCCAATTCCCCATGGACATCCATCAAATCGAAGTTGCCTTAAACAGTCCCAATTCCAATGATCGCCTCAAAGCACTTACAGAACTCAGACAATATAGTCCAGAGGTAGCAGTCCCTCTACTGACTACTAAACTACAAGATCCAGAGTTTTTGGTGCGCTCATTTGTCGCTATGGGATTAGGCAAGAAGCAGACAGAAGCATCTTTTAGTGCTTTACTTGATTTAATGAAGTGGGATCGAGACCCCAATGTGCGAGCAGAAGCTGCTAACTCCCTATCCCTATTTGGGCAGATAGCAACATCTCATCTAGTCCTTGCCTTTCAACAGGATGAGAACTGGCTCCTGCGGCGCAGTATCCTAGCTGCTCTAATGGATATGGAGTATCCTGAAGCACTGTTTGATGTCTGTATTTGTGGTCTAGTAGACAAAGACCTAACAGTGAAAGGATCTGCAATCGATGGCTTAAGTCTCCTGGCTGGCTCTGGTAAGCAAAACGATGCCCTACAGCAACTACTAGCGCTAATAGATGCTGAGCCGTGGCTTATCCGGTGGCGGGTGGCTCGCGCTCTGAGAAAATTTGATGAACCCCAAGCTAGGGATGCCCTCAACCGGCTTAAACAGGACGAGGATCATCGAGTTGTGGGAGCAGCATTAGAAAGTTTGATTTAGTTATTGGTTGTTTGTTGTTTGTTGTTTGTTATTGGTTATTGGTTATTAATAAGTTTTGACTCCTCCTGCCTCGGAGCCTCCTGCCTCGGAGCCTCCTGCCTCCTGCCTTCTGCCTCGGAGCCTCCTGCCTAAGCAATTAAGACTTTCTTAACAAGATGTAACAAATAAACGCTCGACATCATTGTATAAAAGTTACCGGAAGGTTTAAACAGGATAGGGAAAAACAAGCCATAACC
>JAAHGR010001350.1 GCA_010672425.1 Symploca sp. SIO2E6 | reverse complement strand
AGGGGTCTGACCCCACATCGATTCGCCAACAGTATCATTAAACTCTGGGCGGGTGTGGAAGTTAAGCATTAAGCTATCCTTAGCTTAAATTGACACCAATGGCAAGCATTGCGCCCCTACATTAAGGCAGTTGCCTTTCTACAATGTGGACTTTAAGTCATAGTAACCTATCCTGGCCAAAGGTAACTTATACCCTACAGGCGCACACCTATTCCATTATTCAAATTGTAGAATTGTTAAATTGTTAAATTGTTAAATTGTTAAATCGTTGAATGGCTTGCTTGCGATCGCCTGTAGGGGCGGGTAAGCGTGATAACCTAGGCCATTTTACCCAAATATTGGATGAAAAAGCGATCGCAGATGGTTTGAGAGAGGTTAAACTGTTAAAACGAACCACAGGCAGAGCGCTCACAGCTATTTTAGATTTCCCAATTCTCCATTCGACCTTCGACCTTCGACCTTCGACCTTCTCCATTCCCCTTATGCCAGTTCTAACTCCAATTCACAAAATTAATGTACATACAGGGAGTCGTATTACTATTCCCAATCTCAGTTGGCAGGAATTTGAGGATATTTTAGAAGAACTAGGTGACAAGCGTCAGGTGCGACTCGCCTATAGTCAAAACCACTTAGAAATTATGGCACCTTCACCAGAACACGAACGAGCAAAAATTGTTATCGCCGATCTCGTCAAAATTATCTTGAGAGTGCAAGGAAGGCCATGGGAAGCTCTAGGTTCAACAACTTTTAAAAAGAGAACCATGCAAGCGGTAATTGAACCGGATGAATGTTTTTATATTGAGAATTATCAAGCTGTTATCGGCAAAGACAGAATTGATTTAGAGCGAGATCCTCCTCCCGATTTGGCGATCGAATCTGATGTTACTTCTCTAACCGAGATTAGCGCTTATCAGCGTTTAGGTGTTCGGGAATTATGGGTTTATGGTAAAAGTCAGTTAAAGATTTATGTGCTCCAAGGACAGGAGTATCAACTATCTTCGGTTAGTCCTAATTTTCCTGACATCAAGATCACAGAAGCAATTCCTCATGTATTGCAACGAGCCAAAGTTGTGGGTAGTAGTATTGCTCTACAAGAGTTTGAGAGTTTGAGAGTTTGTTAAATTGTTGAATTGTTGAATTGTTAAATTGTTGAATTGTTGAATTGCTTGCTTGCGATCGCCTGTAGGGGCGGGTAAGCGTGATATCCTAGA
>JAAHGR010000135.1 GCA_010672425.1 Symploca sp. SIO2E6 | reverse complement strand
TGCTGACCCTTGGAATAACCGAGGGGTTGCGCTAAATGGGTTAGGCAAATACCAAGATGCCATCGCATCCTTTGATCAAGCCATCAAGATTCAACTTGACTATGCTGAGGCTTGGAATAACCGAGGGGTTGCGCTAAATGAGTTAGGCAGATACCAAGATGCCATCGCTTCCTTGGATAAAGCCGTCAAGATTAAACCTGATTATGCTGATGCTTGGAATAACCGAGGGGTTGCGTCAAATGGGTTAGGCAAATACCAAGATGCCATCGCCTCCTGTGATAAAGCGATCGAGATTAAATCTGACTATGCTGATGCTTGGAATAACCGAGGGGTTGCGCTAAATGGGTTAGGCAAATACCAAGATGCGATCGCTTCCTTTGACAAAGCCATTGAGATTAGACCTGATTATTCTTTAATTTGGGATAACCGAGCTGTTACGCTAGAGAACCTCAAACGCTACGATGAAGCTCTCGAATCTTACGAGAAAGCGATTCAATTAGACTCTAATAACCAAACTGCGATTAACAACCGCAAGAGGATTAACAAACTCAAGAAGATGAACAACCCCGAGAAGACTAATAACATCAAGAAACTGTTGGAGAAATTGGGGCTATAGCATTTTGTCCTACTGGAGCGGGTTATTATGATTGCTTTATCAACATCCTTCGGTTTCGTTCAAAATCAATTGCTGTAGGGGCGGGTTTAGGGTCAGGTGTTAACGCATTCTGCGACAATTTTTATACAAAACCCGCCCTGTCGATAACCTGGGGAATGAAGAATGAAGAATTGGGAATTGGGAATTGGGGATTGGTGGCGTTAACCTGGGGATGGCGTGGGGCGGGTTTTGAGCCCAATATTCGGGTCAAATGGTCTAGATTGTCCCTAAACCCGCCCCTACAATGGGTGCAATTTAATTTATATAAAGCAATTCAAAATTTTTACCTTCTCCCAATCATCCTGATTATGAAAAAGCTGTTGATATCAAATCCGGTGGAATCGTTACACCTTGGTGACAATAGCGAAGGATTATTGCCGAGATGCAGAAGCTCTGGCTTCCAAACATAAACTCTTGACTTGTTACTTGTTACTTGTTACTTGTTACTTATTCTCCCAAACCCTAAATAATCTTCAATCAAGATACGAGTATAAGTATTGAGGGGATACTCTAGAGCCTGTTGAGGGGTCACCCATGCCCATTCCTCAATTTCTTCATTAGGGGTAATAGTTTCACTAGCAGAGAATGCATAATAGTTAACTAAGATAAAGTGGGCTTCTTTGACAAATTGAGAATCTAGTACTGCTTCTTGGAGTAATCCGAAGCGCACCTGGGTTAACTTTAGACCCACTTCTTCCTGAAACTCCCTTAGAAGTGCAGCTTCCAGAGTTTCGCCCCATTCTACTTTCCCTCCTGGTACACCCCATGCACCTTTCCATTTAGTAGTTTTGACGATTAAGACTTGTCCACTAGGATTAACAACTAGTGCTCCTACAGTAGTTAAGGGAAATTGCTTTTGCATTGTTACTGTGGAACAGGCTTCTAGCCTGTTTTATTTTATTTTGTCCAATGAGCTCCCAGGTAGGAGATTCCAGATATCGAGAATAGGTTATAGAGAGAGAACTTTATATATAGGCGCACACTTATTCCATCATTAAAAATATACTACCACCAAATAATCGTAAATGCAACTAACATAGGTTTAGCTTGTTTTTTCCCTACCGATTGGGTTAAATCGGATTAGTGGAAAACTCTCCATCAAATTGCACGAGAGCATCCAATTTTGGCAAATTGGTAGTGCGAGCATCTTGCTCACTAAGATATGTGGTCTGTAATAACCGGATTTGCTGCTATAATCACTCCTAAGCAAGATGCTTCTCGTTTTACTGGCAAGATGCCAGTTCCACAATGAATATGTGAAGATTACCTGTTTGTTGCCTGCTCTCTACACCCCAAACCCTATTTTTCTATCTCCTAAAAATCACCATACGTGGCCCAACAACTGGATTACGAGCAACCAAAGTACCTTCTAGGTCATTAATTTCCAATTTACTAAAATCTAACTCTACCGCTTGGGCGAACATTTGAGCTGCTAATTTGTCCTGCTGCTCAGTTTCCAGCTCATACCAACCATTACCGACTTTGACAA
Organism: Symploca sp. SIO2E6; assembly: GCA_010672425.1. Lineage (GTDB taxonomy): Bacteria > Cyanobacteriota > Cyanobacteriia > Cyanobacteriales > Coleofasciculaceae > Caldora. Next base: position 11,814 of record JAAHGR010000135.1, on the reverse strand, counting down.
TGAGACGACTTTCTAGGAAATTAGCTTGGATGGCCTTAATTAGTCCCTTCCCATATTCCTCGGTAATCTGGGCAACTTGATGTTGAATGGTTGAAATCAAGCTTTGTTCAGGGGTTAGCACTGGCAGCGGCGGTGGTTCTACTGCCACTGCTTGTGGTTGCTTTGGTGCTTTCAGTTCTGGGGGAGTTTCAATAGTAGCACGAGGAGCTTTTTCCTCTGGTGCTGGAGTTTGGGGTAGCAATGTTACCGTTGTCAATAGAATAACGATAATAATTGTAGCGATCGCGCCAGTCAAGCCCCAATCCGACAGCTTGTCATTCCAAGATGGGGGAAACAGGGAGCGGATTTTAGCTAAAAGTCCAGCCCAAAAACTCTGAAGAGAGGCAAAACTAGGAAGTAGGCGAGCGGTTAGTTTGGTTTTCTGTGGTTGGGGCATCGAATCATCAACAGCTTCTTCTGTGGTTTCTGGGGTAACTGTCGGGATATCAGAAATGGAGGTAACAAGTACCGGTTCTCCGGTATCGTCAATATCTGCTTCTACTGTAGTCGTAGACGAATCAACAACAGGAGCAGATTGAGTAACTGGTGCTGCCTCCAGTTTTTTCACTATTCCTTCCAACAGTTTAATCGTGCCGAGTAGCAATTTGATTGTCTGCGCTTTGAGCAATGGTTGCTTTGGCTTTTGTTGGTTTTCTGACATCTCATTTCTCCCAGGCAGCACCAACAAGATAAGACAAGGGAGGAAAGTAGACAAGTAGACAAGGAAGATTGTTTACGAAAAACTGGGATTTTGTTGCATCTCTTGATGTTTGACAACATAACATAATTATGTTATGTTGAAGCGTTTTTCACATTGTCTTGTCTGTGCATTAGCGCTGACGATAGATCAGTTTTTTGCGGCATGATAGTAGAAAGCGAGCGCTCTGTAGGTGTTGGGTTACGTAATGGAAAGCATTAAACTAAAATCTCATGTTGGGGATGATGGAGTTTTACAACTTCAAGTTCCAGTTGACTTTAAAAACGAAGATTTAGAGGTGATGGTCATTTTCCAACGCCTGAAATCTAGTGACAACAATTCAGCAACATTAGAATCAAAGGGTTGGCAACCCAGATTTTTTGAAGAAGTCATTGGCAGTTGGGAGGGAGAACCGCTAGAGCGCCCAGAGCAACTTCCTTACGAAATCCGCGAGGAACTAACTTTTGGTGAGGATGCATCGTAATGTATCTGCTCGATAGCAATTACCCTTGTCAGGAAGCAGTTCTCACATCTGTGAGGTAAATCTCCTATTCCCCATTTCCCATTCCCAAAACCAATAATAAATGTACCTCACAAGTATGAGAAACGCTATAATTATACCTAACTAGGGTCTGCTGTATAAGTGTGTAATACCAAATCCGGTATCGATATACCCGCTATATCTCACCCTGTAGAGACGTTGCATGCAACGTCTGGTGAGCGAGTTTTCGCAGTTTGCCAAAGCGGCTCCATTGTAACCGGATTTGGTATAACACCTAACACCTAACACCTATCTCAACCGAGAATTAAAATTTATTTAGCAGACCCTAACTACACAGTTTCAGTCTGAATCAGCGCCTTCAGCATACTCTCAACTTGCTTTTCCATGTTTACTAATACATTTGGATTTGCGCTGGAAGCTGGATGCCCAACTGGAGGCAAAAAAATTTTGTGAATTTCTCTTTAGTCATTAATTTGCTATTGTAGGAGTTGAGTTGAGCTTCAGCAATTTGTCTTTGAGTTTCGAGTAGTTCAGTTTCTTTGCTTAAGCGATTCATCTTGGCTTGATGAAAGCAAGTTCTTCATGGTTGGTAGATGACTCTTCCTGGTTGGTAGATGACACCTAGATATAATGTCACATTCTAGGCATCATAAGCTAATGGGCATTTGCATTGCATGTTCTATACCAAATCCCGGTTTCTTGAGTTTAAACTAGACTGCGATCGCTAATCCAGGAATGCGAGAGGTTGAAGATTCATCATATAGCGCTACGCGCTAGGCAACAGCTCATCTGGCAACAGGCAACAGTAAGTCATAACTGGGTTATAGGGTAAAGGATGTGTCCTAACCTAAACTTGTAGCGCTATACTATTTGCTAAATAGGAGAAGCTGTCGAGAAATTATATCAAGTTCGCTTAATTACTTACCATAAAATAGGCAATGCACACAGCCTCAGATTCTGTTGTCATCTACCTGGTGCATTAAAGTTGTATCATCGGTAATTATCCGAACTTGATATTATACCAAATCCGGTATCGATATACCCGCTATATCTCACCCTGTAGAGACGTTGCATGCAACGTCTCAGAGCGAGTTGTCGCGGTTTACCAAAGCGGCTCCATTGTAACCGGATCTGGCATTAAACCCAATCGGGAGTGTGCAAACCAATCTAAAAATAGCCATGTCGCTCTACAGTTTGGCTAATCTTGATAAACTGGTATTACAAAGCTTCAACCTCTACTCGCAACCGATATTTGCCGAGGCTGATAGTCTGAACCCAACTTATTGGCACAAAATCCTAAATATTGACTTTGTCCCGGCTCAATGACTCGTCCCCAATCTAGGGGAGTAACCTGATATTGGGAACCTTGGGAGCGAAAATTACCGTTCCAACTATTATTGATAGCAGCCTGATTCATGCGGAATTTCACTTGCCAATCCCGAACCTTGGTATTGCTTTGATTGATAACTCGTAAATTTACGCAAAATCCATTATGCCAATCTGAGTATAGGTTAGATACTACCTGGAGTCGAGATGGAGATTTAGCAAAACTCACACTTGGTTGGGTATGGGAAGTATTGCTAATCACATTAGCGGATATTCGCTGAGGCTGATAGTCCCAACCTAACTTATTGGCACAAAATCCCAACTCTTGACTTTGTCCCGGCTCAATGACTCGTCCCCAATCTGGCGGAGTAACCTGATATTGGGAACCTTGGGATTGGAAACTACCGTTCCAACTATTGTTAATGGTAGCTTGATTCATCTCGAAGCTGAGTTGCCAGTCATTAACTTTGGTGTCACCCTCATTACTAACCTGTAGACTCAGGCAAAATCCCTGCTCCCAATCCGATTGTAGATTGGAGGCTACCTTCAGCTGAGCCTGACTAGTTTTAGGGATACTAGGACTAGGTTGCTGATTGGGAGTTGGTTTAACTGCTACTGGAGGACTAGGTTGCTCATTGGGGGTTGGTGTTACTGCTACCGGAGGACTAGGTTGCTGATTGGGAGTTGGTTCAACTGCTACCGGAGGACTAGGTTGCTCATTGGGGGTTGGTTCAACTGCCACCTGAGAACTAACTGGAAGTTGAGCTGTTTCGTCAATAGTAGAAGACTTAGCATAGTTTTGGGCAAAATTAGTAGCAATTATTACTTGCTCAAGTAGTTCTTGCTTCGGTTCCTCCAAAGTTAGCCAGTCATCTTGCAGTATGCCTCCGGTATCACCACTATTGGGATTCCAACTCCAGTAGGCGAAACCTAAATCGTTACGATGGATATAATCAACAAATCGCCGCTGCCAAATTCCTTCCGAGGAATCTTTACCTGTCTTACGTCCACCAAATTCTCCAATCCAGACGGGAGCAATTCCTTCTGTGACCAGATAATGCCAACCAAATTCCCAGCGACGGTAGAGATTGTCAGGAAAATTGGGTTCAGAAAACCAAGGTTGATCAAAGACTCCAGAACCGTACTCGTGGATCGAATAAACCAGCTGCTTGGGATGAGATAAACGTACTGGGTAGTTCCTTGCTCCCTCTAGGTTACCACCCATCCAATGGGTTTCTAAATGTTGACCAGGAACATTATTCTCTACTCCCTCCACTACAATTAGCCAATTGGGGTTAATGTCGAGAATAGCATTGCCAGCTCTCTCCGCTGCCAGTCGCCAGTCGGTTTCTTGCTCATCGGTACCCCAGCTAGCTCGACCATGTGGTTCATTTTTCAGGTCTGCCCCAATAACATTAGCTTGATTGTGGTAGCGTTGGGCTAAAACTTTCCAGGTGTCGATCCAGTCTTTTTCCGTAAATCCATCCCCATACCATAATTCGGGAATGCGCTGGTCATTGAGTCGGTGAGAGTCGAGTAAGACCAATAGTTCTTGTCGTTCAGCTTCTTTGATAATCTCGTCCATGACCTCCAAGGGAGATTTATCATAGAGTTCTTGGTTCGAGCCGATGCTAAAGTCAATGCCACTCACCTGGGGGGATCTCAAAGATTCTACGGCATAGGGCAGTCGAATCATATTGTACCCCAAACTTTTGATCTGGGAGAGCATCTCTTGGTAATCCCGTTTCCACAAGCCGTGGGGAGCATGTTTGTCTGTCTCAATGCCAAACCAGTTTACTCCCCTGAGCAACACCGGCTTCTTCGTAGCATCGATAATATCTGAGCCTCGGGTGGACAGAGGCAGTTGAATTGTTACCCCAGAGTTAGTAGCACTCACGGGAATATGAGCAGGCAATCCTAATCCGATTACAGAGGTTAATACTAAGGCTAAACCAAACCACATAAATTTGGTATAGGGTCTCAAGTTAGTCCGTGGTTTCCTGCCAGAGAATTGTCTGCCACCAGACTTCTTCTTGGCAGTTGTCACACCTGGCTGAAACCTGTTTCTACCTAAAGATAGGGGAAATAGTCTCCCAGATTGAATTAACTTCAACAGCATGGTTGAAGTGACACGGGTGACGGAATGAAGCAGGTGCTGGAAAAAGCTAAACATATCGATAAAACATGCAATGGTTTTAAGCTCATCCCACGTAATACAAGTCGTGGGATTTCAAGTCCTTAGTAAGGGTGTCAGATCGGTTAAGGGAAGGTGGGGAGGAGAAGGGAGACAAGGGAGACAAGGGAGACAAGGGGGACAAGGAAGATGGGGACAGAAAACGTAGGCAAGCAAGCCTTTGCTATTCGTCACCCTGAAAGTTGACAAACTTTAGCTCAATGATTCAACAAGCCTGACATCTTATTTATAGCAAAAGTTCCGGATATATATGAATATCGAGTTGGTTCATAAAAACTTTTTACTACTTGATTTTTCTCTGGTTAATAATTAATGATTGGCTTTACTATCTATTATGAGTAGCAATTACCTACTGCACCAGCTGGCAGTAAACACTGATAGCTCATAGCTGATAGCTAATGCTAAAATAAGGATAACAAAGCTCGACAGATCAGTAGGTAGCAATAAACAAGCGACTAGTAAATTTTTCGGAGCTGATTGCTCCCGGATGCTTGCTATGTAACAATTTCATTCCTTCAAAACTAGCCGTTGCCCAGGTGCATTTATCTTAGACCAATCTACTTACCTTTACTAATCCTCATCAGACTAGGGAATATGGCATTGAACCTCTTACGTCGATTTCAAAAAACTAAACCAGAGAAACCCCTGGGGGGACGCTATACCATCATCAACCAATTAGGAGTAGGAGGGTTCGGTCAAACCTTTCTAGCAGAAGATACCCATTTGCCAGGAAGTCCTCAATGCGTCGTCAAACAGCTCAAGCCGAAGTCGAGCAGTGGTCAAAGTTTCCAAACAGCAAGACGCCTCTTTGATACCGAAGCAAAAGTCCTCTATCAGTTGGGAAGCCACAATCAGATTCCCCGCCTACTCGGACATTTTGAGGACCATCAAGATTTTTATCTCACCCAGGAATTTATTGAAGGGGAATCTCTGAGTACAGAGTTAGTTGCTGGTGAACCTTGGTCAGAATCGAGGGTACTTGCCCTGTTGAGGGAAATTCTACAGGTGCTGGTGTTTGTCCATCAACAGCAGGTCATTCACCGTGATATCAAACCCGCTAACTTGATACGCCGCCGCAGTGATGGCAAAATCGTGCTGATTGACTTTGGTGCAGTCAAAGAAGTTAGGAATCAGTATGACAAGACCAAAAAAGGGCAGACAGAGTTAACGATTTCTATTGGTACGAAAGGCTATATGCCTAACGAACAATTAGCAGGAAATCCCCAATTTAGTAGCGATGTCTACGCTGTTGGTATCATTGGCATTCAGGCTTTAACTGGGGTGCATCCCAAGAACATCAGCATAGACCCTCGGACGAGTGAAATTCAATGGCGTGAAGCCCTAGAAAGTTGCCAAAGTGCTCATTCCCCAAGGCAAGTTAGTCCAGAACTAGGGACTATTCTCGATCGCATGATACTCTATGATTTTCGTGAGCGTTACCTAACGGCGGCAGAAGCTCTCCAAGCTTTACAGAGTATAGGAGTGCCAGGGTTAGATGTACCAACTCCTAGTCCTGCGCCTTCAGTTAAGCCAAAAACCCCCACTACTAAACAACAGACCAAATTAGTCTCAAAACTGACTTCTCGAACCACAACCAAGAAAAAGTTACGACAACAAAAAAAGCATCCTACTCAACAGCAGTCCTTCAATTATTGGCCAATTTTTTCTGTCATCGTATCTGTGGTGGTAACCTTTATCCTGACCAAGACTTTTCTCCCGACAGAGATTATTACTAAATACATCGACACAACCTTCTCTAGAGACAACGAACCTACCAACAATCCGCCTGAGGAACCAGGTTCACTTTCTATTTCCCAACTGTCTTCCTTGCCCTCTCCTGAGAACTCAGCCATTATCCAATTAGAACCCCAGGTAGTAGAACTCCTCAGCCAAGCCAATAGTTTACGAGAAGCAGGAGATTACCAAAAGGCTCTTGAAATGTACAGCCAAATATTAGGAGATAACTCTCAAGTAGCTGAAGCTCAATGGGGACGCTGCTACAGCTTCAACAAATTGGGGGTATACGAAAAAGCTGTTTCTGCCTGTGATCAAGCTCTCAAGATCAACCCCCAATACCCAGAAGCACTATCTAGCAAAGGTTATGCCCTTAACCAACTCCAGAACCACGAAGAAGCGCTAGAAAACTTCAACCAAGCCCTAGAACTCCAACCAGATTTGGCTGAAGCCAGCAATAATCAGGGAGTTCAACTACTACAGCAAAGCCGCCCTCGGGAGGCTCTGGATGCCTTTGAGAGAGCAATTCTGTACAAAGAAGATTATCTAGAAGCTTGGACTAACCAGGGTGCAGCTCTCTGGAAACTGGAACGCCATGAAGAAGCGATCGCTTCTTTTGATAAAGCTCTCGATATCCAGCCCGACTACCAACAGGCGAAAAAGTTACGTCAACAGGCAGAGGAACAATTAAAACACTAGTGAAATAATTTTATCTATAAATTACACACATGTACTCAGTAAACTTCATCAAAAGTTTATACTAAATTAACCAATATAATTGGCCAAAGCGTCAATAAGACTGTAGTATATAAATAGATTGTTTCCAACTCGTGTATCTAGGAAATTTACAGGTTGCATAACCACAAAAAGTAGGAGGCATTGATTGAGATGGTATACCCGGATAAACTTGCACATTGTCTTACACATTGATGACTGATTTTTTTTCTTTCAGCAAAAATTTTGTGCTCAGTGTCAACCATCTTGCACAGCAGCAATAATCAGGAGGTAACCACCAATGTTCTCTTATCAACGTTTCGGCTTTTTCCTAGGACTGAGTTTAGCTGCATCGACAATGGTTTCAGTCAACCAGGCTCATGCCCAGAGTCTAGCAGTTAGTGAGCTTCCTGGAACTTCTCAATCATCTCAATCTATTTCTGGAGCTAGAAGTAGTTCCCCATCTGGTACAGGGGCGAATCCTTCATCTAGTGTTGGTCATGTGGGGAATAGACTTAAACAGGATCCAGGTTTTAAGCCTAAACCCATATCATCGCTTGCAAATATCTTAAATAATCTGGGAGGTGCCTTAAACACCCAAGAGGGAGATAACCCTGAAGCCTCAACACCCCAAGTTACTGAGCCGCAAGGGGAAGATAATCCTGAAGCCTCAACACCCCAAGTTACTGAGCCGCAAGGGGAAGATAATCCTGAAGCCTCAACACCCCAAGTTACTGAGCAACAACAACAGAATAGTTCTGAAACCTCAACCTCTTCATCTACTGAGGGGACAGAAAGTAATATTCCCACCAATTCAACATCCTCATTTTTTGAACCGATAGACAACAGCTCAAATGGAACATCTACATCCTTAGCTTCTGAACCAGAAGCAGAAAGGATTCCCGAATCCTCTCCATCCCTGCTAGTTTGGCTAGGTTTAGCGGCAGCAGGTGTCCTCTATAGTAGAGGTAAGAAGGCAGTCTGAGAATTGAAAATATCGATTTATTTGGCTGTGGAAAATCCCTAAAACCTACCACCGACCTAGGAAATACCTGGGTAACCTTGGTGGTGCAGGTCCTCACCCACTAGGATAAATTCCTCATTACTCATTACTCATTACTCATTACTCATTACTCATTACTCTTGAGAAACTATTTTAGATTTTAGATTTTAGATTTTAGATTTATTTAGATTTTGGATTAAAGAATTGAATCAACACAAGCCTAAGGCTCCGAGGCTCCGAGGCTCCAAGGCTCCAAGGCTCCAAGGCTCCAAGGCTCCAAGGCTCTAAGGGAAGCTGACTTGTTTCTCTTATTCTTTTTGGGGCGGAAGTCCCTAAAGATGCTCATTACTCATTACTTATTCTCCCCAACCCTAAGTTGTAATTGCTGGTGTAGGGATTGTGCCGTATCAACAACAAAGCCAGTACCAGGATGACTCGACATCACAGGCTGTGCCGCTTCATTCTCCGTTAAAGTTGATATCCATAGTAACCAGCGGCTACCGGGAGGTAGGGAGTCAAGACTAACTCGATTTTGAGTCAGCCAAATTAACGGCAAATAGGGTGGTTGCGCTACCTTAGCATCTTCTCCCGCATGAGTACCGGCAAGAGCTTCTAACACTGCCTGGTTACCCGACAATAAACCGGTTTTAGCAGTCCAGAGTTTCACATTGAGCTGACGATTTAAGGCATAGAAATACATAGATGCTGCAGCGATAACTGCTGCTTCAAAGTTATCAACCTGCCAGCTGCTGGAACTGTCAAGACAAATGAATACTTCTTGAGAGCCAGTGAAAGTCTCTAACTCTCGCACTTGCAACTCACCGTAACGAGCACTGGTACGCCAGTGAATCAGACGGGTAGGATCTCCTAAGCGATAAGGTCGCAGTGATCTGGTAAGATTTTCCATAGCGGAGTGAGAACGATGATGACTTTGTAGTTCAACGCTATCTTCTGTACCGATTTGATCGACTAAAGGGCAATTGGTCAGAGGTAAAACGGTAGGATAGACAAGAGCTTTGGCTCGAGCTTCTCGACTGCGACAACACCAAAATAAGCCCAGAGGAGTAGCAGTTCTCAGCTGTACTTCCTGCCAATAGTAGATACCTCGTTTGTTAGTAGGCTGGAAATAAATCCAGTGATGAACACCTTGGGGAACAATAGCTTCCACCGGTGTTGTTACAGGTTTCCCTAGTTCCGATGGTAAAACATCCCAAACTTGTAGAAGAGTTTTAGGTTGGGAAGTCGGATTAGCGATCGCTAATTCTATAGTTAAGAGGTCACCAACAGTTACCGGTGCAATTACTTTACGGCTGACTGAGAGGTTACGTAGCGATCGCATGGGCAGAATAGCAGCAAGCCCCAGCAAAGCAGCTATGATACCACTAATCACATACAGCCAACCAGCCATAGTATTAGTAGCAGCACCAAAAAAACAGGTACCGAAAATTATTAGTAACCAGCCGCCATAGGCAGGAGTCACCCAGTGAGTTTCTAGCCAGTTAGTGGTGCGTTTAATTAGGGTTTGCTGGGATTTGTCCATTGATTCTGAAGTAATAAGTAATGAGTAATGAGTAATGAGTAATGAGTGATGAGTGATGAGTAATGAGTAATGAGTAATGAGTAATGAGTGATGAGTGATGAGTGATGAGTGATGAGTAATGACTTCATTCTCCATTCCCAATTCCCAATTCCCAATTCCCAATTCCCAATTCCCAATTGGGAATTGATAAATTTTAACTTTGAATTTTGAATTTTGAGCATTACCAGTTATAAGATTGCTATAGTCCAGTAGCAACAGATAAATCGATGCCCATAATTAATGATATAGTTAAACTGGAAACCGAGAAAGGAATTAGCATTTATAATCTGACCCCTCAGCTTAAGAAGCTTTTGGGGGAGACTACCATTAAAAATGGTCAACTGCTGGTGTTTGCTCCCAATACCACAAGCGCCTTGGTGATTAATGAAGATGAAGAAAGATTGCTAGCAGATCTCAAGGTACATCTTTCCAAGTTAGTTCCAGAATCGGCAAAATACCTACATAATGACGTGCATCTCAGAGATGTTCCCCCTGATGAACCGATGAATGCTCACTCTCACCTGATGGCGATGATGCTGAGGACTAGTGAAGTGATTCCTGTGCTTGACGGGAAGTTAGCTTTAGGTACTTGGCAATCCGTCTTATTTTTGGAATTGGATGGCCCTCGATCTAGAACCGTTGTTGTTCAAATCTGGGGTGAGTAGGTTACTTTCTGGTATTTCTAGCGAGCAAGATGTTTGCGCTACGCGCTAGCATCGCTTACGCACTACGTCATTTACAATACCGAAGCGATCGCAGATCTTGTAGGTTGCTTTGGCTGTGATTTTTTGCTAAGATTATCAATGATGGGAAAAGTGTATACCTATAGATAAGGTATAATGATATCTTGAATTCATGAAACAAGCCAAATCTTCTTCCTTCCTGACTTGAAAGAGACGCGGAGACGCGGAGACGCGGAGAGGGGGATTTTCATACATGGTGGTGAAATTTTTTTTCATCGGGACTGCCTCGGAGCCTCCTGCCTTCTGCCTTCTGCCTCCTGCCTCCTGCCTTGAAGCCTTCAAAGCACCTGTCCGAAATATCCATGAACCGTCCAAAAGTTCTCCGTCCAGAAGAAAGTTATACCTTTGCCAAATACTTTGAGCTTGCCTACGACATTGAGGATATCTTAGCAGATTTAGACTGTGGGTTTGACCGTGCCTTATTAACACTTCCTAAAACCAATCAAGCAGTCCTCAATCTTAACGAAGTCCATCAGCAAATTTTAGATGGCATTCAATACGTCAGTATTACTAGCGAACAAGCACGACGGGAATTTTTGATTGCTCCTATTATTAGACAAATCTGCCGTCAAACTCGCAAACGAGTCCGGGTTGAATATCCTATCACTGTTAATAACTGGCTCAAGGGTACATTGGATTATTATTTCTCAGATTTGCTGGTGATTGAGGCTAAACGAGATAATCTTGATAATGGTTTTACTCAACTCGCTGTTGAACTTATTGCCTTAGATCAATGGATCAATTCAGAGAGTCCCATTCTCTATGGTGTCGTCACTACTGGGAATGATTGGCGCTTTGGTGAATTTCACCGACAACAACGGCAAGTTATCCAGGATATCAAGTTGTACCGTGTTCCCGAAGAGTTGGAGCTACTTATGGGCATTCTTATTGAGTTACTCTGTTAAGCCGAGATCTTGCACGCCTGTCGAAAATTGACCTGTGGAGGTAGGCAACAGCTCATCTGGCAACAGTGATAAGATTTGACGGTTTCAATACTGAAATTGATTGCTCTGGCTTACGGTATTAAGTATTTTTGATGCATAGTGCAAGATGTGAGTTAAGGGAACTCTTACAGCAGTTTGCTCTGCTATGCGGTACAGTGTTGATCCCCCTCCCGTCCCCCTTTGGATCCCCCTCCCGTCCCCCTTTGGATCCCCCTCCCGTCTCCCTTTGGATCCCCCTCCCGTCCCCCTTTGGATCCCCCTCCCATCCCCCTTAATAAGGGGGAAGCCAGAGGATGCTACAGTTTGACTTCCACAGGAGTTGCCAAACGAGAAACAAGT
>JAAHGR010001349.1 GCA_010672425.1 Symploca sp. SIO2E6 | reverse complement strand
TCACTGTTCCACAACTATGACATCTGTGGGTACGAGTAGACAAAGATTTTTTAACTCGTGTACCACACACGCAACAATCAGTAGATGTGTAGTGGGGTGCAACTGCTATAGCCCAAGTATCAAAAACTTTGGCATAGTAGTCAATCCAATCAGTGAACAGTGACCATGATGCATCACTAATAGACTTAGCTAAATGACGGTTTTTAACCATGTTTTTCACCTGCAAGTCTGGGCTACGCCCCGCTTCGCTAACATAGACTACCAAGTCGTTAGACTGGACAAGCGCTCTTGCCGTTTTGACAGCAAAATCTTTACGCTGTCTGCTTACCTTGAGGTGTTTCTTGGCTAACTTCTGTACTGCTTTGCGACGGTTAGAAGAACCTTTTTTTCGTTGAGAAACCCGACGTTGTTTACGTTTTAAAGATTTTTCGGCCTTACGTAATAGCCGAGGATTATCAACGGTGTTACCATTAGAATCAGTGTAAAAAAATTCAAGTCCGACATCAATTCCTACTTGGTGACCACAATGTTGATGTGCTACCTTCCGTTCTACATCAACGCAAAATTGACAATAATAGCCATCTGCTCGTTTAACGATTCGGACACGCTTAATCTGCTTTACCGAGTAGAAACTAAGGTCACGAGTACCAACAAGTTTCAACTTACCCGCCTTAAAACCATCAGTAAATGTGATGTGTTTTTTATCAGCAGAAAGTTTCCATCCTGAGGTTTTATACTCTACCGAATGTCCGCTTTTTTTAAATCTTGGGAATCCTTTTTGACCTGGTTTATTAGTTTGGCAATTGTCATAAAAGCGTTTAATTGACAACCAGGCTCTATCAGCAGAAGCTTGACGAGCCATAGAGTTAAGCTTATTGGCTTTCCTCAAATTCTTTGGCTAAGACAGCACAAAGTTTTTGTAGGTCATTTTTGCCAACATCTTTGTTGTCCATCCAATGTCTGAGAGCCTTGTTACGAATAAACAAAGCAGTTCTAATAGCTTCATCTAGGCAATTGTACTGATATTGCTTACCTTTTAACTTGGCTTCTAAAACCAACATCGGCTCGACCTGTTGACGATAAATAAAATATAGTACAATGTGTTGATATGTGCAAGCTATAATTTCTCTATGCTTCTAGAAAATCTGGCGCTATAACTATTTTGGCAGAACCAAGTTAGACTGCACCAATGAGGTGCTACGCATTCATCC
>JAAHGR010001348.1 GCA_010672425.1 Symploca sp. SIO2E6 | reverse complement strand
TGTTCTGAGTTCTCTACCCAGATATTTATCAGCCAGTTGTTGAGCTACATCACATATTTGCTTCCAGTTGTCTCTTTCATTTGGATCTGTAGAAGAGATTCGCTCTGGTGGTTTAAATTCTTGGATAGCTTTCCTTACTTCAGCCATATCCAGTAATCGCTGAATTTTCTCTTCTTTCTTCCCAGATTTAGGAATGCCCATGATGTAGCTGAGCGCTTCCAAACATTTGCAGCTCAAAGCCGAGAGTTCTACTCGCTCCCATTCCCAAGTAGGCTTCTGGGTTAGCTGTTTGAGAATTAACTGGGACTTCAGATGTTTCAAAGGGATTGACTGTCCTCTTTGGCGCTTCAGTACTAGCCATTCCAGTTCAGCCTTACGGAGCTTTGAGTAGCGGATAATTCCAAGTGATTTGGCTAAAATTCGTAGTTCTTTGAGCTGCATAATGCTTATACTTGGGGTGTTAGCTGTAGTTTAAATTCGGCTAATTTGGTTTGCTTCTCTTGAGTTTGCAGTTGCGCTAACTCTGCACCAGCTTGAGCTTGAGCGAGTTTTTCTGACAGCTCTTTTTCTGTCTCTACCGCGATTGATTGGACTGTAGTTGTGCGTAATTTAGCAGTTCCCAGTTCAATTTTTTTCTGTTGGTTATTTTGCAACTGAATCTGATAATCAGTAAGGTCACCTTTTACTTTCTCAAACGCAGTAGCTGTTTGAACTCCAGCGCTGAATGTCTTAGCCTTTTTGCCCTCAACTACAAATCTTTCACGAGTCAAGTCAAAAGCTTTCCCAGTGAGCTGAAGCGCCCTCATACCACCGTCGTAAATCCTGCTGGCTGACACAAACTGAGATTGCGTCACTTGAGGCATTGACTTAGGGGGACTGAGTGGGTCACTTACCTGATATTGTTGAGGATTAAATTGCGGTAACTGTCCCTCTACTTTATTTGGAGTTGTGAATTTTAAGGTAGGAATACTGGCATTAGATGTCGTTCTCTTTCTCGGTTTTTTAGTTGTGTCAACCAAATTAGATGCTGTTTCTATAACACTCTTGGCTGCACCTACTGTTTTCTGAGCCAGCTTTTCTCCCTTACGCTTTGCCGCATTTTCACTTAAGCTTGGTCTTGGCATCTTAAATCCTCCGATTTGTGGGTAAATATTCCATGTTTCACCTGTAAAGTTTGCTGGTAGTTATCTATTTGTTCCAACAAATCCAACA
>JAAHGR010001347.1 GCA_010672425.1 Symploca sp. SIO2E6 | reverse complement strand
ATGATTAGAAAAGTATTTGGGAATGAGGTTTTTAACTCGGACTCGATAGAGGCGTTTGCAGTAGCGCCTGTACGGATGAATCCGTGCCAACTTTCAGACAATGTATCACAATGTACCGTGTTGTCATAGTCCGAAGGATACTGTAAGCTAACAATAGATCACCCAATTCCCCATTCCCAATTCCCCATTCCCAATTCCCCATTCCCTTAACAAACAACAAAAAACAAACAACCAATGACTATTCAGTGGTACCCTGGTCACATTGCCAAAGCTGAACGGGAACTCAAAGAACAGCTTAAGCGAGTAGATGTGGTGTTGGAAGTGCGGGATGCTCGGATTCCTCTGGCTACCCATCACCCGCTGGTTAATCAATGGGTAAGTGGTAAAACTAGGGTATTAGTGCTCAACCGAGTGGATATGATTACGACTGCGGTGCAACAGTTATGGGTATCCTGGTTTCAACAGCAGGGGGATGTACCCTACTGCACTAACGCCCAACAAGGAAAAGGCATTAGTGTAGTAGCACAAGCAGCACAAGCAGCGGGAGAGTCAATGAACCAGCGTCGGCGCGATCGCGGGATGCGTCCTCGCCCAGTTCGAGCCGTGGTGATTGGCTTCCCGAATGTGGGTAAATCAGCCCTAATTAACCGACTATTAGGACGTCGTATCGTAGCAAGTGCCCGTCGTGCTGGGGTGACGCGCCAGTTGCGTTGGGTACGGATCTCTGAGCAAATAGAACTACTAGATGCTCCTGGTATCATCCCCGTGAAGTTAAATAATCAACAACAAGCTCTCAAATTAGCCATCTGTGATGACATTGGTGAGGCATCTTACGACAATCAACAGGTGGCAGTTGCCCTGATTGAATTCCTCAAAGATTTGGAGCAAGCTAATTCTAGGGAGTTACTACCACCATCCCCTTTAGGCAAGCGCTATCAACTTGAGCCAACATCTTTCACTAGTGAAGACTACCTACATACCTTAGCTAATGAGCGTTATCAATCCAATGTTGAGCGCACAGCCTTACAACTGTTGAATGATTTTCGTAAAGGGTTGCTGGGAAAAATTGCTTTGGAACTACCGCCTAATGAGTAATGAGTAATGAGTAATGAGTAATGAGTAATGAGTAATGAGTAATGAGTAATGAGTAATGAGTAATGAGTAATGAGTAATGAGTAATGAGTAATGAGTAATGAGTAATGAGTAATGAGT
>JAAHGR010001346.1 GCA_010672425.1 Symploca sp. SIO2E6 | reverse complement strand
GATGAGGAGGAGCCAATCTGGAGAGGTGTTTTTACCATATCACATAGTACCAAGGTTTTATTCTCAAAAGAGATTGACCTTAAAGTCGATAAACTACCAACTTGGAAACCTCATATTGTAATTGATAGCTACCGTCTCGAAGATGAGAATGAATGAACCTTGGTCTGATGTAAAACAACAACGCCAGTAAAATATGCAAAAATTATGGTAAATTAGATAACTGAATAACTGAGCATACTTTGAAGGAATGCGGCTGATGCGTTGGGTTCGACTTTCAATCATTACTATAGTTGGCTTTCTGATTGCCACAATTGGTGCATTGTTCAAAAAATAAATCGTGCTATCGTTATGTGGCCTTCTCACCTTTAATTCTGTAACTTGCCAAGCTTATGTTGAAGACACTGGCAGAGTCAATGCAGCTACATCTTCAAGCTGTCAAGTTGCACTCCAAGCTGTCAGAGCAAAGCTTAAAGAGCTACCAAATCTAGAAATCGCTTCCTTCGCCAAACGGGATATATCTAAAGCTTATTCTGACTATCCAAAAGAGCGTCCCGATCGGTATTCCATCGATATGCGCGGTAATCAAGTTGTTAACTTGCTAAACTCCCCTCAACTGATGACTACTCTTGCAACCCAAATCATCGACAATTGTAAAACTGTCAGTTCAGTCTCATTCGGATTAGCAAATACTGATTACGGAGTGCTTTTGGGTTTAATGCCAAACGGTACTGTTCAAAAATTTGAATGTTTAGAACCAGGACAAGCGCGAGGGGAGCTAGTATGGGGAAGGACATATTGTTTCTAGCGATCGCTTACTTTATTTTCATGGGAAGTTATGTTAAAATTAAGCTTCTAGAGAAATACAGCGCTTTGCGCTGTAATGAAGTACACTATTCCGGAAGTCCCCCTTATTAAGGGGGATTTAGGGGGATCAACAATGTACCGCATAGCAGAGCAGACTGCTGTAAGGACTTGTATAGCGCTACTGAAATACCAAAAAATCTGGATTGAAGAAGACTTGACTGAAAAAAGCATTGCAGCCGAATAGGCTAATATCAAATGCCGAAACTCGACATCATCCATGATTCATTGACACTCCCACGGCTGGAAGCGCGTGGGATTCTTGCTTCATCCAGCCAACTTAAATTAGAGGAGTTTCCCCACCTAAGCAGAGGTTGTTCTGTCCACAAGCTTGAGATTCCGTATGCCCTACGG
>JAAHGR010001345.1 GCA_010672425.1 Symploca sp. SIO2E6 | reverse complement strand
TCCAAATCCGGTATCGATATACCCGCTATATCTCACCCTGTAGAGACGTTGCATGCAACGTCTCAGAGCGAGTTGTCGCGGTTTACCAAAGCGGCTCCATTGTAACCGGATCTGGTATCAGTTGCGATCGCTTTGATTTTTTGCTATATTTTATAATGGGAAAGGGTGTGCGCTTATATATAAACTACAACTATGCTTAACTTAAGTAGTGGCGCGACACACCGAAAAATGTAGGTTGGGTGTAACGAAGTGAAACCCAACGAAACCTACTCCATTGTTGGGTTACGCTACCGCGACCCCCAACCTACTGGCGGAAGCAGGTGGTGTTGACTGCACACAAAAGAGGGTGATGAAGTTAAATTTAGAGAAATATTTCGATGCTTGTAACCCTGGCACTACTATAGATCCGGGTAATCCTGAGGATCGAGGCTACTATATTGATTTTGCGACGGTGCGGGGTGGTAAAGTTATTGAAGCCCTGAAGCGCACGATTAGCCGGATATCTCCCCATAAGTCCACCTGTCAGCTGTTTACCGGACACATTGGCTGCGGTAAGTCTACGGAATTGCTGCGGCTTAAGGCGGAATTGGAGGAAGTGGGGTTTTATGTAGTTTGCTTTGAAGCTACAGATGACCTGGATGTGGTAGATGTGGATCTGACCGATATTCTACTCGCCATCGCTCATCAGGTTAGTGCTAGTTTAGAAAAGAGTCAGGTTGAGTTGCAACCTAGGGGTTTTCAGGCATTCTTGAAACGGACCGGAGAGGTTTTGCTCACTCCCATTGAATTGAGTGCGGAGGCAGAGGTGGCAGGAGTTGGGATTAAAGGGAATACGGAAGAAGGAGTAGAATTGTCCCTACCTGCGGGTATTGGTAAAATTACCGCTAAGGCCAAAAACAGTCCTCAAACCAGGTCCAAACTCCGGCAGTACCTGGAACCCCAAACTACTCAGATTCTGAAATATCTTAACGAAGAGATTCTCCAGGTTGCCACCAAGCAGTTAAAGCAGCAGGGGAAAAAAGGATTAGTCGTGATTGTCGATAACCTCGATCGCATCGAAAATAAGGTAGGTTCTTCCTCCAGTAAGCTCTTACAGTAATTGAAGCAGAAAGCCCACTCCTTCTAGGTGTGGGATGAATGCGCAGCACCTTAAGGTGCAGTCTATCTTGTTTTTTGATTAGCAATATATTTTTTGATTGTTTCGGTAGATGCATCA
>JAAHGR010001344.1 GCA_010672425.1 Symploca sp. SIO2E6 | reverse complement strand
AAACTATAGGGATAAACGGCAATCCCTCTATTCCCTCAAAAGCGGGCTAATGCCGGAGTGATTGGATGTTATAGCCATCAAATTGTTTAAACCAAGGTCTACACTCTTCTACATATTTCCCCTTGGATTCTTTTGGCTCATCAACAGTGTAAACAACTTCAATAACGTAATGGTCAAGCTTCGGGACAATTCGTACTTGGTTGAGTTTTTTGACATTAGTTGACAATTCAATATTCGTCTGAGACAGCTTAACGATACCTTTTGAAAGGGCAGGTTGAGAAATTGCATCTCTAGGGTAGATGACAACATTTCTACCCTGTTCCTTATGCTTATATCCAGGTATTTTTGGCTTGCCAAGATACTTATCTGGGTGTTTTTTCCAATCTTTTAATGCTGCCAACCACCCTTTCCAAGCTTCAGAAACTCTACGCACAATCTGTTTACTAACTTTGGTGGGTAGATAACGATAGGCTTGGTGGTTCTTGGTTTGATGATAGATATCAATGGAGTTGTAATACTTCTTGGTTTTAAAGAAGTATTGACGCTGCACATAATTAGCAGCATTATAAAGATGTTTGGACTGTAGCGCTAGATAGTCGCAATATGACCAAAACTTATGCTGTCGGTTAACTATATGTTTCTCAACTAATTGCATTTGAATCGACCTATCAAATAATGATAGTAGTGAGCTTGAGAAAAAACAGAATTCATCTAAATTATCGATACATCGATTATTGATAAATATATACCCATTCAAAGAGAATATTAGTCAGCATTAACAAAATTTAACATTATTGATGTAGGTTAGAGGTAGGGATAACTTAGTACTTGTACCATGAATTATCGTACCATGTTTGTAATAGATTATACAGTTTACACCGTAACTGCTCACCGCAATCAAAAAGCTCTCAGTTGGGTTTGCTGAAGAGGCGATAATTTTCGATAGAGATTGAATCTTTTTGCTCAAAAACTTTGTACTTTCACTGAGGAAGACAAACATGAACTCCAATACTGCTCGGTTAGTAAGGTTCAATCCCTGTCGATCCCCCCTAACCCCCCTTCGTAAGGGGGGAACAAGAGCCCTGACAAAGGGGAAAGTTTTTTACTTTCGGGTGGGGACAAGACAAGGTGGACAAGGTGGACAAGAAGACTCATGAGGAAAACCGTATAAATTATTGTTCGGTTCTTAAAAATCCCAGATGCAACATTCATCCCAG
>JAAHGR010001343.1 GCA_010672425.1 Symploca sp. SIO2E6 | reverse complement strand
TAATCCCAGAGGGAAATCCAGGGAAGTTCTCAACTTCAGTTGTGGTCATTAATTGACCCCCAGGGATTCCTCCCGCTTGGAAACCCTCAAACATCAATGGTTTAAGATTGGCTCTGGCGGCATAAATAGCTGCTGTGTAGCCAGCGGGACCAGAACCGATGATTACCAGATTTTCTATGGTTGAGTTAGACATATTTATAGATGAACTCATAACGACTACGCTTAATTTATTGTAACCCATCAACATCTCCGTAGGGGCGCACCGACGTGCGCCCTCCAAGACTTCCCCCATAAACCTGTATCCCACCCACCCCAAATTCAAAAAGGTAAATCAAAGGAATTAATCAATGTAGAAGATGAATATTCTGGGTCATCTTTCCAACGATAGGGATTTGCCCAAATATAGTTCCTAACATGTTCTAAATGTTCCGTATTCCGCACGATAGATTCATAATAATTTCGCTCCCATAGAGGTACTCTAGGAGTTGCTCTTACTTGGTTAATACGTTTGGTAGTAGAAGATTTGAATCCGGCAATAATTGAGGCTAGAGATTTGCTTTTACGGCGAAATTGGGGTTGATTGGGCACACATTGATTGGGCGCACACTGGCTGGGCGCACGTCGGTGCGCCCCTACGTGATTGTTTGGGGGAGTGGGTTGATGGGTGATTATGATGATGCCGTGGAGGTGGTTGGGCATAATTGTCCATTCATCCAGGATAACTTCTGGTCGTATCTCTGGGGTTCGTAACCATCCTTGGGCAACGATTTTACCCAATTGATTTAAACACATTTGGGAATCATGGATTTCCCCAAACCAACATTGTCGATCGTTGGTGCAAATCGTGACAAAATATACCCCGGGTTGGCTATAATCATAATCTTTGAGACGAATTGAACGACGATGATGAATTTGGGGATTATATTTCATATATTATTGGAGATGACCAACCCTACATACGGAAATTATATTGCATTACAACATTGGTTGGGGGGTGGGTTGGTTGGGCGTAGCGCAGATTGATTGGGCGCACGTCGGTGCGCCCCTACGGGATTGGAACATGGTGGTATGTGGAGATAACTTAATATGGAAAACCAAGCATCTGATATCTGGGAGAAGGTTCGTCAGCAATTTGATACTGGTCCTTATCCGAGAATTCCCTTGGAAACATCTCCTAAAGATAATCCTGGTTTGCTCTATATCCATAACTTAGTCACTGCC
>JAAHGR010001342.1 GCA_010672425.1 Symploca sp. SIO2E6 | reverse complement strand
TGGTCACAAGCCCCTAAATTTATTTATGGAATAAATCTAAGATATTCAATCTTCTAATCCTCAAGCCCCTAAATTCATTTATGGGGTAAATCTAAAATCTTCAATCTTCAATCTTCAATTACTTGACCCCTCATAAGAAATGGTAGAGCAAATGAAGTTTGATTAGGTGTTAGGTGTTAGGTGAATTTTCTGTTCCCAATTCCCAATTCCCAATTCCCAATTCCCAATTCTCCATTCTCCATTCTCCATTCTCATGCAACAACAAAAAAAAATAATCCCCAAAATTCCATTAACAGAACAGCTCAATCCAGCAGAATCCTCTTTGTTGAAGAGTTATCAAGCCAAGGTTCTGGGAGATGACCGATTACTTGCCCTAGTGCAGTACGAATTGGCTACCTTCTTCTGTGGTAATCTTGCTGGTGGATTGGGATATGTACTCAGAAAAAGATTTTATCGCCACCTGTTCAAGAGGGTAGGTGGAGAGGTCATTTTTGGCAAAGGGATTGTGTTACGCCATCCTGGAAAAATTACTCTAGGAGAACAGGTAGCTATTGACGATTATGGATTGCTCGATGCTAGTGGTGCTGGAGAGGCAGGCATAACCTTGGGAGACAAGGTTATTGTGTCCAGAAATTGTGTAGTTCAGGGTAAAACTGGCCCTGTGGTTATTGGCAATAAAACGGATATTGGCTGTAATACAATTATTTCTTCCGGTGGTGGCATTGCCATTGGCTCTCATGTCTTAATCGCAGGCAATTGTTATATCGGTGGTGGACGCTACATCACCGATAGATTGGATCTGCCAATGATGGAACAGGGGGTTTATTCCCAGGGTCCAGTAGTGATTGAGGATGACGTGTGGTTAGGTGCTGGAGCAATTGTGCTCGATGGAGTCCGCATTGGCAAGGGATCTATTATCGGTGCAGGTGCAGTAGTTATCAAGGACTTGCCTGATTATGCTGTTGCTGTTGGAGTTCCGGCTAAGGTAATTCGGATACGGGGAGATGGGGGAGATGGGGAAGACAAGGGAGATGGGGGAGACAAGGGAGATATTTAACAAATAACAAATGACAAATGACAAATGACAAACAACAAACAACAAACAACAAATGACAAACAACTCTTCATCTTTGGCTGTCCTCGTTCTGGCACTTCACTGCTAAGTCGGATTATCGGTAGTCATCCGCACATTGCCATACCATTCGAGTCCCACCTCTACAAA
>JAAHGR010001341.1 GCA_010672425.1 Symploca sp. SIO2E6 | reverse complement strand
CAGGGGGTGACAAGCAGGCTGAAGCCTTGAGATAGTTAGCTTTTCACCCTATTGACCTCCCCAAAGATGGGCTCTTATTGACAGGCAAGCATGAGAATAAGGTTGATCCATAGTCAATGATGATAATGATAATCATTTGGGGGGGGGTGGTAGTAGCAATCTCTCGGAACAAATAGCAGTTATTCGCCCAGTGTTACGACTACTCAAGTGTTATGAAATTGTTGTAATAGGAGACCGAGAATTTCGGAGTGTAGAGTTAGCTTATTGGCTCAAAACTAAGAAAGTATACTTTGCCTTCCGTCAGAAACAGGATACATACGTTCGTCGAAAAGGTAAAAATTATGAGCTCTTGAGCGAGCTGGATTTAACTCCAGGGACTAAGTTCTTTTATGTAGGAATCGATTATACCAAGAAAAAAGGATTTGGTAAATTTTCTCTGGCTGGTTATTGGAAAATAAAATATCGAGGTAAGCTTGAAAAGTCAGGATGGTACATTCTCACTAATTTAGCTAGTTTTGAGGAGGCAATCACGGCATATAAAGCTCGTAGTGGCATTGAGGCAATGTTCAAAGACTGTAAAACTGGAGGCTACAATCTTGAGGGTTCTAAGGCTTCAACTGAGCGGTTAACAAGATTAGTGATGTTAATCGCAATGGCTTACGTATGTTCTGTCTTACAAGGTCAAAAGTTAAAGCAATCAGGGCAACAAAAATATATAAATCGCTTGAAGGAGTCAAGGCGAACAAAACAGCGTCACAGTAATTTTTGGGTAGGACTTTATGGTATAAATTGGATACCCAGTATAGAGTTTTGCCTAGATTTGGTCAGCCAATTAATGAGTATCACTTCTAATAAGATATCATATTTTCAGCGTGGGTTGAGAGCAATGTCTCTGATACAGTTAGCGATTTTTTAAGCCAACTAAAAATCATCTTTTATTTTTATCGGAGAACAAGTAAACATTACATCCCATTTATTTGCGTAAATATTACGCAAATATAGTTTTTCTGTGTCTCTTTCTTCAATGACATGAAAAGATTTAGGGGGGAGGGGGCGTAATGCGCCCCCTCCCCCCTAAAAAAGAATGATTATCATTATCAAAAAAAATACTGTAACTTAATTTCATTCTCATGCTTACCTGTCAATAAGCGCTTATCTTTTTGTAGATCAATGGGATGAAAAGCTTTATTCATCAAGGCTTCAGCCTGCTTGTCACCCCCTGAG
>JAAHGR010001340.1 GCA_010672425.1 Symploca sp. SIO2E6 | reverse complement strand
CTTTAATTATCCCAAAATCAATAATTATGCAGTTAAGAGATGCCAAGGAGAATATCTGCTCTTTTTGAATAATGATACAGAAATTGTAACTCCTGATTGGCTTGAGGCTATGGTGGAGCAAGCTCAGCGACATTCTATTGGTGCAGTAGGTGCTAAGCTGCTTTATCCTGACAATACGGTACAACATGCTGGGGTAGTAGCCGGACTTGGAGGTGTTGCTGGTCATAGTCATAAACACTATACCTCCGACTCCCCTGGTTATTTTTATCAAATTCAAACTATCAATAACTACTCAGCTGTTACCGCTGCTTGTTTGATGTGTCGGCGTAACGTCTTTGAAGAGGTTGGCGGTTTTGAAGAAGAACTAACAATTGCGTTTAATGATGTTGACTTTTGTTTTAAAATAGTCGAAAAAGGTTACCGTAATATCTACTTACCCCATGTAGTGCTCTATCACTACGAATCGAAGAGTCGGGGTTATGAGGATACCGTGGAAAAACAAATTCGATTTAGTCGAGAAATTCAGTATATAAAAAACAAGTGGCCAAAAGTACTTCAATATGACCCTTGCTACAGTCTCAATTTAACTCGTGACACTGAGGATTTTGGTCTTAAGTTATAGATTAAACCATCTTCAAACTAGAAGGCAATTCTTAATTCCACAACACCTAACATCTAAACCATGACTTCAATTTTAGAAAGAGTTACCAAAAAAGTTAAGCACCTAGTCGCCCAAAACGAGCAATCACCTCAGGTAGAGTCTACTACACCAATTTCACCTGAACAGGCATTACGTAGGCAAATCGCTTGGCATTATTTATCTGGTAAGGGGATTGAAATTGGTGCGCTACATTCACCACTAGAAGTTCCTCCTCATGCTCAGGTGCATTATGTTGATCGTCTATCGGTTGCTGAACTTAGAAAGCAGTATCCCGAATTAGCAGAGCATGAATTAGTAGAGGTAGATATTATTGATGACGGCGAAACTCTACCATCGATGGCTGATGCTTCGGTTGACTTTGTGATTGCCAACCACATGATTGAACATTGCCAGGACCCCATCGGCACGATTGAGCATCATCTGAGAGTACTCAAGCCAGTGCGCTTTTGCGCTAAGCCGGAAAGTTTTGCGCAACTATGACCTGCGTTATTTGTCCTCCTCGTGTTAGCAATAGGTAATAGTGCAGGAAAATAAACCAAATCTGCGCTCTGCGCAACTCTTCTG
>JAAHGR010000134.1 GCA_010672425.1 Symploca sp. SIO2E6 | reverse complement strand
CCTTATCGGATTGGTACACCCGCCCCTACAGGATGATAATTTATCAATATGGAGATTTTCAGCAAGGTAAATTCCCTTTGTGTCCTTTGTGCCGAAAGTGGTTATTTCTTCATTGAGTGGTTGATCCAAAAATGGAGTCGCGATCGCGGCCAAGTTACAGATTAGGTTAAAATTTCCTATAGGGGAGCGCTCGCCAGAGGGATTCGAGCTTATCCAAGCAGTATTGCCGTCTCATCGTTATCACCGGGGCGGGTTTACAATATTGATTGGTTAATGTTCTTACCGGATTGGTACACCCGCCCCTACGGGATGATATTTGATCAATATTGAGATTTTCAGCAAGGTAAATTCCCTTTGTGTCCTTTGTGCCGAAAGTGGTTATTTCTTCATTGAGTGGTTGATCCAAAAATGGAGTCGCGATCGCGGCTAAGTCAAAGATTAGGTTAAAATTTCCTATAGGGGAGCGCTCGCCAGAGGGATTCGAGCTTATCCAAGCAGTATTGCCGCCCATCGGTATCACCGGGGCGGGTTTACAATATTGATTGGTTAATATCCTTATCGGATTGGTGAACCCGCCCCTACGGGATGATATTCTATCAATATTGATATTTTCAACATCAGAAAATTTGCATTGATGGCTAACTTCACCCTTATCAATTCCGGCTATATTGGTATAATATTCATGACGTAGGGGCGCAATGCTTGCGCCCGCCAGCGTCTATGTTTTCTAACTTATTACTTGTTACTTAAAGAAAGACTCCCGCACTCACCAGGAGCCTTCTTGTACTAGATTTTAATCAATGGTTGGAAGACACTCACTAATTCAGAGTAAGCTGCTACCAGGGTAGGAAAAGATTTGCTACCATAATCGAGACCTATTTCCAAGGGAAAAATCGACTCCGAATTCAGTGATACCCACACTGCACCAGCGGCTTGCACAATGACCCAAGCACCGGCAATATCCCAAATCTTGGGTGTAGCTTCCACTCCTCCCAAAACAGCTCCGGTTGCCACAGTGATAAAGTTGTAACTAGCAACTCCGAGCATCCGCATTTTGCAGGGGAAAGGTTGCTGTAAGATGGAGGTACTGCGGGAGCAAAGATTAAAAAAGTGGTTGTTACTCGGAGCATCCGTACTGCTGTGGATAGGAATCTCATTCATAAATGCTCCGTTTTCTAAATCGGTGATGCCTGATTCTCCCTGCCAAAATCCATGAAAAGATTGCCCTACAGGGGGGAAATGAACATAACCAAATACAGGTGTTCCTTGACAGAGCAACCCTAAGGAAATCCCCCACAAGGGAATTCCTCGGGTGAAATTTGTTGTGCCATCTAAAGGATCGATGATCCAGCACCAGTCAGTATCAGGAAACTGGTGTTCCCCTTCTTCACTTAAAATACCATGACTAGGAAAATGAGAAGCGATCGCTTCTCTTATTGCTTGATCTGCCCAATGATCCGCTTGTGTCACAAGGCTACCATCTGTCTTCGACAACGCTTGTACTTTTCGGAAATCAGGAAGCAGCTGAGTACCAACTTTCTCTGTTATTTCCCTAGCAAAATCGAGAATCTCTGCCCAAAAATCACTCATCATTGGTTAATACCTAATACCTAACACCTAACCCCGAACCTATCCATCCAAATCACCTTCCATCACCGTCGCGATTGCTTGCTGAGCATTTTCTTGGAATTCCCTAACATTGACCTTATTTAACACCCCTATCGCCAGAATCATTCCCAATGCTTGTAGAGCAAACACCATTCCGTAAGATAGCACCGGCAAGGGAAACAGCAACTTACCCAAATTTAACACCCCTCCACCAAGCACTGTAGCTAGTCCTCTCGCCATTGCCTGAGCCAATCCCCAAGCACCAATAAAAGTACCTGCCGTTTCAGCAGCCGTCAAGTCTAGCATTAAACTAGTGGCTCCTGCTGTAATTATCCCAGATGCCAGACCAAAACATAACAAGCTGACTTTCAATAGTCCTGGATTGCCAGCGAATCCTGCCATAATAATTAATCCAAAGCAGAGTACTGCGCTCATACACCCGAGTTTGATGGTTTGTTTCTTACCTAAGCGCGGCAAAATCCAAAAACCAGTAGAGCCAATTGCCACTAGGGTACCTGTTCCGAAAAAAGCATTCAGTCTGGTGGTGTCGGAGATACACATACCGAAAACTTCCCCACCATAGGGTTCGAGTACGGCATCTTGCATAAATATGCTAATGGTCAGTACTAACAGGAAGACAAAAAATATACCTGTTTGACGGCTGGCTGTCAAGACTTGCAAAGCCCGTGATAGAGTAATTTTGTCTTCTCGCTCCACTACAGTAGAACGGGAGCGATAGCGGGAATATTTCTGCTCAATACCAAAAGTTCCCAGCAAACATAGTCCAAAGACAATGGCTGGCATAGTCACAAATACAGGGTTAATGGTAGCTTGTAATTTTGCCAAATCAGCTACTTTTGCTGTCTGGGAAGGATCATAGGACAAAATTGCTGCTCCACAAATTTCCGGTGTTTCCAATAACTTAGAGCTAATAATTGCCCCTACAACAATACCAATCATCAACATCGACCAGACAATCCCGACGAGTTGAGAGCGATTGTCATCATCAGATACATCCACTAGCAAGGCAGCAAAAGGAGTCGAACTAGCACTCAGAGCCAAACCATAACAAGCGAACATCATTGCCAGTAGTGCTGCCCAACCATAGGTTGCGGCACTCCAGCCGCTAGCTTGCAAGCTAGCGCCTAATTGCCAGACTACTTGGAGAGCCAGGAAGGATATGGTGGTAAATAAAGCCGCACCAATCCAAACATAGCCAGTGCGATGATAGCCGAAAATCGATCTAGTATCAGACATTTGACCAAACCACACCCGCACAGGACTGACAAATTGATGCATGGCGATTGCTCCTGCAGCAATCAGTGGCAATACTGTCAACTCGTCAATCATTACCCGGTTTAGAACTCCCAGAGTCAAGAGTGACATAATACCCAAACCCATCTGGAACAATCCTAGCCGGAGCATGGTGAACAGATTAATTTTGGCAGGCAGCTGCTCCTGGGAAGTGGGTAAATTAAGATTTTCCATAGATGTTAAGGAACTTTAAGAATGCTATACCTAACATCTAATATTATGGGAATTGGGAATTGGGAATTGGGAATTGGGAATTGGGAATTGGGAATTGGGAATTGGGAATTGGGAATTGTTAAAACACCTAAGACCCAAGATCTAAGACCCAAGACCTAAGACCTAAGACCTAAGACCTAACGCACTGGTACTGTCCACCAAGCAAGTCCGTAGGGTTGGGATGACTCATTTACCTGACGCTGATACTGAACTCTAATTTTATACCGACCGGATTTAGGGACTCGGCAGAAAATATGTTCTATACTATCAACACGACTTACAGAAGCACAGACACTTTGGCTAGTATTGTTTTCATCAACTGGCATCAAGAATAGATCCAGGTTATTCAAACCGTGATCGCGAAAATCTTCTCCCAGATCATAGATACGATTATTATTGCTATCTTCGAGTTCTACCAGACGATCCCAAGCTAGGGTCAGAGCCACAAAACTGCCTTCTTGCAAAGATTGAGCCAATGGATAGTCCTGGGAAGCTGATGCTTCTACAGTGTGATAATCCCAACCCACTGGTGGTACTGCGGTGGTGGGCTCCCACTGACCGGGGCTAAATTGCTGGTAAGCTCGGAAGACATTAAGATGTCCTGTACCCATCTGCATATCTAGGGGAATCTTGGGGTCTTGGTAGGCATCGGAGTCTAGCCAATTGCGGCTATCTTTACCTTCCATGGTGCGGCTCATGCCTAAATACAAACCATCGCCCTGGTCTTGGATTTTGTCAGCAGAGTTGAGCAACACAGCTTTCATCACTTCGTGGCGTCGGGAGTCTAGGCTCCAGTTAAGTCCAGAAGACACAAGTTGGGTATTATCCAACAGAGTATCCCGCAAAGTGCGATCGCCATATTCTTGCAGTAGTGCCACGGAAGCGGTAATATGGGGGGCGGCGAAACTAGTGCCACTTACCTCAACTACCTTGCCGTCAAGGTCATAGACCGATATCTTACTGCCCGGTGCAACTAGATTAATGGCACGGCGAGGACCAACATTAATTTCCCGGTTAATCAGGCGTCTGCCGATTCCTGAGGGTAATGCACTCAAGTTAGCAAAGTCTACTTTAGTAAAGATACCCTCTCGCTGGGTTGAGTAGGCAGCGGTGATACCATTATAGTGATCTGTAGGGATGGGAATACCGCCACTACCCTGGTTACCGGCAATCACATAGAGAACATTGTGAACCCTAGCTGACCAATCGACACATTGAGTTAGTAGAGCATTACCATCTAGAATCGACTCACTCCTGGAATCTCGTTGGAGGGATTCCCCAAAGCTAAAGTTAATTGCTCTAACATCTCCCCCATTTTGCATGGCTACATGCTGAGCAGAAAGACATTCTTCTGGTTGTCCACTCTTTAAAGGAGAACCAACTGCTGAAGCATAGAGTCTGGCTCCTGGTGCAACTCCCCTCAAGGTTTTGTCTCCACTAACCATCACCCCTGCCACCATTGCCGCATGGGGGTCAACATCGGTATCTGTTTTAGCGGGAGTATCTCGATAGAAGACCTGTGCTGGAGTCAACTTATAATTCCAGGAAATCGCCTTGTCAATACCAAAGAATGAAGGTCTACCAATCTCCACCTGACCAATAGCAATTTTACGACCAATCAAATCATAGGAAGGTTGGTGTAACTGGTTGGCATTAATCCCCGCTTCTCCCAAGGAATCATCCAAGGCTTGAGCCGGTGCAATTAACCATGAGGCACTCAAACCCCAAACTAGCCATGAGATTTTTTTTCCTATCTGCCGCTGAGTCAATAACTTTTCTCCCAATCGTTGTCCAAAATTTAACCTCAGTTACCAACTAGCTGCTAGTTTAACCTTGTTCTGGGAATTTGGCCACCAACATCTCCCAATTCCCAATTCCCCGTTCCCCGTTCCCCAAAAAAGTATTTCTTGAAGAAATTATTAAGATTTTTGTTAAGATAGATGAATATAATTAAAAACTCCCAGGAGAACCTCACCTGTATATGATCAGAACACAATCCCAAAAACCCACAGTTATTGCACCTTCAATCCTTTCAGCAGACTTTAGCCGACTAGGAGCAGAAATCGAGGCAGTGGATGCCGCTGGTGCTGACTGGATTCATGTTGACGTGATGGATGGTCGGTTTGTCCCCAATATCACCATTGGACCCCTGATTGTTGACGCCATCCGTCCTGTCACCAAGAAGCCTTTGGATGTCCACCTCATGATTGTGGAACCAGAGAAGTACGTCGAAGGCTTTGCTAAAGCAGGAGCGGATATTATTTCTGTTCATGCTGAACATAATGCTTCCCCCCACCTGCACCGTACCCTCTGTCAAATTAAGGAGTTGGGTAAGCAAGCAGGAGTAGTACTCAACCCTTCGACACCTTTAGACTTGATTGAATATGTCTTAGAAATCTGTGACTTGGTGCTGATTATGAGCGTCAATCCAGGTTTTGGGGGTCAAAGCTTCATTCCGGGTGTCGTACCCAAAATTCGCAAATTGCGTCAGATGTGTGATGAGCGAGGACTTGATCCCTGGATTGAAGTAGATGGCGGTTTGAAAGGGAACAATACCTGGCAGGTTTTAGAAGCAGGAGCCAATGCAATTGTTGCTGGTTCTGCGGTATTCAAAGCCAATGATTATGCAGAAGCCATCAATGGTATTCGCAACAGTAAGCGTCCTCAACGGGAACTAGTTACAGCTTAAGGCAATCCCCCCATCTTCTGAGTGTGGGGAGTCTGGGGGGATGGGGGGATGGGGAGATGGGGAGATGGGGAGATGGGGAGATGGGGAGATGGGGAGATGGGGGGATGGGGAGATGGGGGGATGGGGGAGACAAGGGAGACAAGGGAGACAAGGAAGATATTCCCAATTCCCAATTCCCAATTCCCAATTCCCAATTCCCAATTCCCAATTCCCAATTCCCAATTCCCAATTCCCAATTCCCATTCCCCAATTCCCAATTCCCAATTCCCAATTCCCAATTCCCAATTCCCAATTCCCATTCCCCAATTCCCAATTCCCCATTCCCCATTCCCCATTCTTAAAACATGCGTGTCATTATCCAGCGAGTCCAATCTTCTCAAGTCACAGTAGATGGTTTAGTGGTGGGCCAAATTGGGCGAGGTTTGAATTTATTAGTGGGTATTGCCGATACTGATACGGAAGCAGAACTTGACTGGATGGTACGAAAATGTCTAGATTTACGGCTATTTCCCGATAATCATGGCGGTGGTGACCGTTGGGAGAAGTCGGTGCAAGAAATTGGAGGAGAACTACTAGTCGTAAGTCAGTTTACTCTTTATGGTGATTGTCGAAAAGGACGTCGCCCTTCCTTTTCCCGGTCCGCTGCTCCAGAATTCGCCAGGAAATTGTACGAACAATTTGTTGATAAGTTGCAGCAGAGTGGCTTGCGGGTGGAAACTGGTGAGTTTGGCGCGATGATGCAAGTTTCTATTGAAAATGATGGGCCGGTTACGCTACTTTTGGAGAAATAATACCAAATCCGCTTTTAAAAGTACAAGATCACAATTTGCCCAAGCCTTTGATATAAGTGGATTTGGTTGATATGGGTAATCAGCCTATGTAAACCGGATTTGGTATAAGTAGGGCTTTGGAGAATAAGTAATAAGTAATAAGTAATAAGTAATAAGTAATAAGTAATATCAATTCCGGCTATATTGGTATAATATTCATGACGTAGGGGCGCAATGCTTGCGCCCGCCAGCGTCTATGTTTTCTAACCAAAAAGCCAAATTATACCAAATCCGGTATACATAAACACGCTATACCCCACCCTGTAGAGACGTTGCATGCAACGTCTCAGAGCGGGTTTCGCGATTGTCTCAAAACGGGTGTGACTAAACCGGATTTGGTATTATTAATCATTCCGATACAACCGGAATTGATATAATAAGTAATAAGTAAATAGGGTTTGTTGCAATTTGTGGAACTTCGCTTCCAGCCTGTTTTATACCAAATCCGGTATACATAAACACGCTATACCCCACCCTGTAGAGACGTTGCATGCAACGTCTCAGAGCAAGTTTCGTGATTGTCTCAAAACGGGTGTGACTAAACCGGATTTGGTATTAGTTCCTGCACTGGCAAGATGCGGTGTTCCACGAGCTATTTTTTTCTAAATTACCTTAACAGAGTTGCGATTGCCTCCGGCACTAGCAGAGCTGATCGTGTGTATTTCTTGCTATTATATTTAACAATGGAAAAGGTGTGCACCTGTAGCTAGAACAGTGTGAATCAAATTACACCAATCGCGGGCATCGTAGGGGCGGGTTTAGGGATAATCTAGGCCATTTACCCAAATATTGCGCTCAAAACCCGCCCTGCCATAACCTCCCGGTTAGCGCAACCAATCCCCAATTCTCAATTCTCAATTCTCAATTTTTCATTCCCTACCATACTCTGTATCCACTCGAAATCAGCCTGCTTTAACTGCGGTATAGGCTGCTGGCGATAGTCAATGGTTAAGCCTAAAGCTGCTGATTGATAAACGATATCCATTAATTCATTAAGATCAATTACAGGTTCTTCATCGCCTGCTCTTAAGGGAATTGTTAAACAAGGCAAGAGATCCCTTACATTGAAAGGATAAAGTTGCGCGATTGGTCTTTGCTCAACGCGACTCACGAGTATCCGATAATCAGAAGTTCCACTATACTGAATCGGCAAAGGCTCTCCCCTACGCAGCAAGTCAATTTCGATTAAATGGCTGAGACTACTGAGAACTTTGGTGCGTTTGCTCAGATATTGGTTCCTTCCTTCTCCTGAAAGTTTATTTTTAGGGGACAAAATTTCAATAACAGTGACAACTTCTCCTGTTGCTACTTCTCGGATTTCCAGATAGCGCTCAACGGTTGCTTCTAATTCTGGCAATTCTACCAAAACTGGTGGAGTTAAGGTCATAGTCGATGTTTGTGGTTGAACCGGTGCATCTGTCTGTTGTCGTGTCACCGATATATCTGGCACACCCACTAAAATCGATTGCTCATACACCCGCTTTTCAACAGCTGCCCGATATTTTGGTGTAATGTGTAGGTTTAGCATTCTCGCCAATTCTACAATCAACCAGGAGTGAACCTCCGACCACAGTGCCGGTGATTCTAAATAAGGATTCATTCCAGGAAAAGGCGATCGCATATCAGCTAGAGCAGCATCTTACAGAGCAGGTTTTTATATTTTAACTGAGAATTGCAACCAATCCCCAATTCCCAATTCCCAATTCCCAATTCTACGATTAACAGATTTGTGATCGCGTTGATTTCTTGTTATTATATTGAATAATGGAAAAGATGTGCGCCTATAGCTAGAACAGTGTAAATCAAATTACACCCATCGCAGGCATCGTAGGGGCGGGTTTAGCGATAACCTATGACATTCAACCCAAATATTGCGCTCAAAACCCGCCCTGCCATAACCTCCCGGTTAGCACAACCAATCCCCAATTATTCAATTCTCAATTGCGGTGCTCAAAATGACTACAACTCAAACTAATCGCCCACTCCGCAGAGGCAGAATCTTTCCTGAAAATCAATGGTCTCCGGGAAGGAAAGCTGAAGCACAAGCAGAAAGGAAAGAACTTCATCAGCTTTGTTGGACAATTTTTGAGCGACTACAACCAGAATTAATCAAAACTCACTACAACTGGTTAATTTCGATAGAACCTGAGAGTGGTACTTACATTATTGAGCAGGACATGATGACGATGATGAAGAAAATACATCAGACTTGCCCAGGCAAGAAAAACTTTATCTTTACAATTAACGAAACAGGAGTTTCCGGAACTATATGATTCAAGGTAAGGGGTGAGCGAAATTTCAGGTGGCATTTCCATTCTCCGCGTCTCCGCGTCTCCGTGTCTCCGTGTCTGCCTACTCATTTCCCCACCCGTTTTTTCGCTCACCCAAGGGAATGAGCTGTTTTTTTCCATTGAGTTAATTACAAGTGAGGGACTAGAACTTGAAGTTGATGCTCTTTTAGATACAGGATTCTCAGATTGGCTAGCGATTGATGAGCAAGACCTAGATGGTTTGGGTTGGCAATACATAGGCAATCGACGGATGCTCACAGCAAGGGGAGATACAGAATTTGATATCTATGAAGGAAAAGTACTCATAGATGAACAAGAATTTGATATTCCTATTCATGTAGGAGTGGGAATTCCAGAAGTTTTAATTGGTCGTGGATGGCTGGAAACTCGGCGCTTGGTAGTAGATATTCCGTTGGGAATTTTAACTTTGGGCTAATCAATACAGCAGTTTGCCCTGCTATTCGGTACATTGTTAATCCTCCTCGCATCACCCTTTGGATCTCCCTCCCGTCCCCCTTATTAAGGGGGAAGCCAGATGATGCTACGCTTGGACTTCCACGGGGAAGCCAGATGATGCTACGCTTGGACTTCCGCTGGGACTTTTGGAAACGAAATTGCGATTGCGTGTATTTCTTGCTATGATATTGAATAATTGAGAAAATGTGCGCCTGTATCTAGAACAGTGTGAATCAAATTACACCCATCGCAGGCATCGTAGGGGCGGGTTTAGCGATAACCTATGACATTCAACCCAAATATTGCGCTCAAAACCCGCCCTGCCATAACCTCCCGGTTAGCGCAACCAATCTCCAATTACCGATTTGACATCTCCCAGGTTATCGATAGGGTGGGTATGGGATAAATATTGTCGGCAAATGCGTTAACACCTGACCCATTAACCACCCCTACAAAATTACTGAACTTTATCCTAATCCTCAATTCTATAAGTAACAAAATTGCGATTGCGTGTATTTCTTGCTATGATATTGAATAATGGAGAAGATGTGCGCCTATAGCTAGAACAGTGTGAATCAAATGACACCCATCATAGGATTGTAGGGGCGGGTTTAGGGATAATCTAGGCCATTTAACCCGAATATTAGTAGCAAAACCCGCCCTGCCATAACCTCCCGGTTAGCGCAACCTATCCCCAATTACCAATTTGACATTTCCCAGGTTATCGACATGACGGGTATGGGATAAATATTGTCGGCAAATGCGTTAACACCTGACCCATTAACCACCCCTACAAAATTACTGAACTTTATCCTAATTCTCAATTCTATAAGTAACGAAATTGCGATCGCCTCCGGCACCAGCGGAGCTGATCGCTATTATTTCTTGCTATGATATTGGATAATGGAGAAGATGTGCGCCTGTATCTAGAACAGTGTGAATCAAATTACACCAATCGCGGGCATCGTAGGGGCGGGTAAGCGTGATAACCTATGACATTTACCCAAATATTGGGATCATTTCCCGCCCTGCCATAACCTCCCGGTTAGCGCAACCAATCTCCAATTACCGATTTGACATCTCCCAGGTTATCGATAGGGCAGGTATGGGATAAATATTGTCGGCAAATGCGTTAACACCTGACCCATTAACCACCCCTACAAAATTACGGAACTTTATCCTAATTCTCAATTATATAAGTAACGAAATTGCGATTGCGTGTATTTCTTGCTATGATATTGAATAATGGAGAAAATGTGCGCCTGTATCTAGAACAGTGTGAATCAAGTTACACCCATTATAGGATTGTAGGGGCGGGTAAGCGTGATAACCTAGGCCATTTACCCAAATATTGGGATCATTTCCCGCCCTGCCATAACCTCCCGGTTAACACAATCAGTCCTCAATTCTCAATTCTCATTTAACTGAGATGAAAATACAGTCTCAATCTCAGCAAAGCACACTGGCTCTTGCTCTGGAAAGTTAATTACAATATCGACAGAGCCACCCAAAGCCGAGATGACACCAACAAGGGTTGAAAGTGTGATATTCTCGCGCCCCTCAAGTTGCGAGATGTAAGGTTGCTTTACGTCAAGTCTTTCAGCAAGCTCTTCTTGTGATACCCCTGCCATTTCTCGTACAGTACGAAGTATCCTCAATTCTTCCTTAATTTGTTCAGCACGAGCAGCAATTCTCTTCTGAGATTCAGGGGAGAAAGTATTTCTGACTTCTCTGTAAGTCTTATATTTTGTCATACTAATTCATCTCCTTTCATATGTTAGAGGTACTCTTGGAATCGCTTATCTGCTATTGGGATGTTGATCTCATACCAACGTTTTTCTCCTGCCTTATTACCACCAAGTAGAAGAACGGCCTGTCTCTTAGGATCAAAGGCAAAAATGATACGATATGGTTGCCCCGCATGTTGAACCCTCAGTTCTTTCATGTTGGGAAACTCAGATCCCTTTAAAGTATCAACGTAGGGTCTCCCCAACCGAACACCCTGTGTCTCAAGAACATCAATCACCGCAGCAATCGACTCCTGTACTAGTAGCTCTTGCTCGAAGAACCATTTTTCAAATTTAGTATGAAGTATTACTTCCCATAACATATATGCAATATATAACATTGATGTTATGTCTGTCAAAAATCAAATTACACCATGCGTTAACACCTGACCCATTAACCACCCCTACAAAATTACTGAAGTTTATCCTAATTTTCAATTATATAAGTAACGAAGTTGCAATCGCGTTGATTTCTTGCTATCATACATAGTGATGGTAAAAAGAATAAATGCCCTCTGCCTGTAACCAGGTGTAAATCCATTTACACCTGTTACAGTTGCTTGAGGGGCGGGTTTAGGAACAATTTAGGAGATTTAACCCAAATATTGGGATCATTTCCCGCCCTGCCATAACCTCCCGGTTAGCGCAACCAAGCTCCAATTACCGATTTGACATCTCCCAGGTTATCGACAGGGCAGGTACGTGATAAATATTGTCGGCAAATGCGTTAACACCTGACCCATTAACCACCCCTACAAAATTACTGAAGTTTATCCTAATTTTCAATTATATAAGTAACGAAGTTGCAATCGCGTTGATTTCTTGCTATCATACATAGTGATGGTAAAAAGAATAAATGCCCTCTGCCTGTAACCAGGTGTAAATCCATTTACACCTGTTACAGTTGCTTGAGGGGCGGGTTTAGGAACAATTTAGGAGATTTAACCGGAATATTGGGATCATTTCCCGCCCTGCCATAACCTCCCGGTTAACGCAACCAATCCCCAATTATCGATCTCACAGTTTCCAGGTTATCGAAAATGCGGATATGGGATGAAAATTGTGGAACTTCGCTTCCAGCCTGTTTTAGTTGCTGCACCGGCAAGATGCTACATTTCTATACTGGCAGGATGCCAGTTCCACTTTATACTGGCAGGATGCCAGTTCCACAAGCTATTTTTTCCTAAGTTCTAAATTCTTCTTCGCAAATTTCCTCATTCTCTCATCCGAGTCATTTTCGGCTCTGTCCTCTAACAGGGGTAGAATATCGGGATGGTTAGGATATTGCTTGATAATAAGCTCAAGGGCAATTTGCCGAGGGTTGTCTTCCCACTTACTTTGGCGCTCAAAAGGGTCATTGAGCACGCGATCGCTTAAAAATTCTAACATCCCAGGCTCATTTTTCCAATTTTGTGCTAAATGTTCCATTATAAATAGTCGCATAAACCAATCACCATCAAGTTGAGCAAGGGATTTGAACCAGGGTATAGCTTGTCGAGTTTCTATCCAGTCTTTGGTTAACTCTTCGATGGTTACTTCCTCTATATCTAAGGAATTATCAGTAACCGCCAAATTTTTGAGCCAATGGACAATTTCGGGACTGTCTTTCCATCCTTTGGCTAATTCTTCTACTGCAGCACGTCGCACAAGCTTATTATCGTCAGACTGAGCGCGTTGTTGGAGAATAAGCAAAGTATCAGGATCATCTTTCCATCCTTTAGCTAGTGCTGCCATCACTGCTCCTCGTACAGCCCAATTATTATCATACTGAGCATGGAATTTTACCAAGGGTAAGGTATCAGGATCATTTTTCCATCCCTTAATTAGCTCTTTTATAGCTGTTCCTCGTACAAACCAATGCTCATTCAACTGAATATGTTGTTTGAGCCAGGGCAAGGTATCTGGTCCATCTTTCCAGCCACGGGCAATTTCTTCCACTACAGCTTCTCGTACAAACCAATGCTCATTCAATTGAATACTTTGTTTGAGCAGGAGTAAAGTATCGGGGTCATCCTTCCACCCCTCAGCTAATTCTCGCACTGCGGCTTGTCGCACATTGCTATCTTCATCAGATTTCACCCATTGTTGGAGCAAGGGTAAAGTACCAGGGTCATCCTTCCAGCCACGAGCGATTTCTTCCACTGCGGCTTGTCGCACATCCCTATCTTTATCAGGTTGTGCCCTTTGTTTAATTAGGGTTAAGGTTTCGGGATCATCTTTCCACCCCTCAGCTAATTCTCGCACTGCTGCACGTTGCACAGCCCAATCTTCATCAAATTGAACCCATTGTTTGAGTAAGGGTAAGGTATCTGGTTCATCTTTCCAGCCACGAGCAATTTCTTGTACTACAGATTGTCGCACATCACTATTATCATCAGATTGTGCCCGTTGTTTGAGTAAGGGTAAGATCTCTGGTTCATCCTTCCAGCCACGAGCAATTTCTTGCAGTGCTGCTCGTCGCACATCACTATTGTCATCAGATTGTGCCTTTTGTTGGAGCAGGGGTAAAGTATCAGAGTCATCTTTCCAACTACGGGCGATTGCTCTTACTGCTGCATGTCGCACTTGCCAATATTTATCAGATTGTGCCTTTTGTTGGAGCAGGGGTAAGGTATCAGGGTCATCTTTCCAACTACGGGCGATTGCTCTTACTGCTGCATGTCGCACTTGCCAATACAGCGGTTCCCGCTGTTACGAGGTACAGTAACAACAATTGGCTTTCCCAATTTCTTAAATGTTGAGGATTCATTAAGTCAATGGCAACTGCAATGATTTTATCAATCATGGAGGTAGTAGTTGG
>JAAHGR010001339.1 GCA_010672425.1 Symploca sp. SIO2E6 | reverse complement strand
TTCACCTAAAAATGTAGGTTGGGTCGAGGCAACGAGACCCAACACAGCTCCCTCCCGTGTTGGGTCTCGCTTTCGCTCTACCCAACCTACATTTTTAGGTGAGTTACGCTACAGTGCCGCT
This sequence comes from Symploca sp. SIO2E6, assembly GCA_010672425.1. GTDB lineage: Bacteria > Cyanobacteriota > Cyanobacteriia > Cyanobacteriales > Coleofasciculaceae > Caldora. Next base: position 1,105 of record JAAHGR010001339.1, on the reverse strand, counting down.
ACAATTCTTGTTATCAGTAGCATAATTGAATTGATAACTTAGACAGAACAGCTCCAGTCCATGAATGTATCCCTAACACCAGAATTTGAGCAATTTGTTCAAGAAAAGGTCAAGAGCGGTAGATACCAGTCTGCCAGTGAAGTGATTCGTGAAGCATTGCGGCTACTCGAAGAACAAGACAAAATTAGCCAAATGCGAATCGAAAAACTGCGATCGCAAATCGCTATTGGCATTGAGCAAAGTGATCGAGGAGAAGTTTTTGATGGCGAAGAAGTAGTCAGAGAACTGCTCGAAGAAATTAACCAAGGAGAGCAAGTGTAACAATGAGCCGCTATGTTCTCACTGCCCAAGCAAAACTTGACCTGAAGGAGATTAAAGACTACATTGTTCGCAATAACCCAGCAGCAGCAAGGCGCTTTGTTGAGGTATTCCGCCAGCAATGTCAACTTTTAGCCAAGTTTCCCAGTATGGGGCGCAGTTATAGTCAATTAGCGCCTTTATTACGAGGATTTCCACTAGAAAACTACATTATCTTCTACCGCTCACTGGAAAAGGGGATTGAAGTTGAGCGTCTACTGAGTGGATATCGTGATTTAGATGCTCTTTTCCCCGAAACTGAAGATGAGTAGAGAAATTACTCTACAAGAAACTAAAAAAGGTTAACTGGATGACCACAAATAATTGGTTCAACGATTTACCTGTAATCGGCAAATGATTATGATCGCACCGAGTTAATCCCGTACAACTATATCGTTTTCAGTGTTAGCTGTTATGAAGAGAGCTAACTCGGAGCAATTGGCAATAGTGTGCTCGCGGATTTTGTAGGTTGGGTTGACGAAGGAAACCCAACATATACTTTAGCCAAACATCAAGAACGTGAAGCGATTGCACTATGGATACCCGATTAAACTACCGAGACATCATTAAAAAAATACTCCAAGAACATGCCCAATATCGAGCGTCTCTGCCTGACAGCTATGACTCTCAAGTTTTACTTGATGATGAGCGAGGACTCTACTTAGTCTTAGATATTGGCTGGAATGATGACAAGTATCTACACGCTACGCCAATTCACCTGGATTTAATCGGTGATAAAATCTGGAAG
>JAAHGR010001338.1 GCA_010672425.1 Symploca sp. SIO2E6 | reverse complement strand
CGATAACCATTAGACAAAACCCGCCCCAGCGATCACCTTGGGGATTGATTGCATTAACCTGGGGCGAATGTCGCCAAATTCGATAACCATCAAAAAAATTCGTAAATTTGTAGGGGCGGGTTTAGGAATATCTTATCGCATTCGACGATAACCATTAGACAAAACCCGCCCCAGCGATCACCTTGGGGATTGATTGTATTAACCTGGGGCGAATGTCGCCAAATTCGATAACCATCAAAAAATTCCGTAAATTTGTAGGGGCGGGTTTAGGAATATCTTATCGCATTCGACGATAACCATTAGACAAGGTAGACAAGGAAGATTTTTTACGAAAAACTGGGGTTTTCAGCATAAGAGTGATTTTGGACAACCGAACATAATTAGGTACGGTTTTCCTCCCTTGTCTCCTTGTCCACCTTGTCCACCTTGTCCACCTTGTCTTGTCCCCACCCGAAAGTAAAAAACCTACCCTTGTCAGGTTGGTGGGGGGCGGGTTTTGTGCCGAATTTTTGGGTAAAATGGCGAATAATTTTCGCGCTTACCCGCCCCTACGAGGGGTGTTATTTTAGATTTTTGACTTAATACCTGTAAGCTGACAGCTGAGGTGCTGATAGCTAATGACTTATTCAGCAAGCCCTATCTAGTAATTCACTGACTTGAGCCGCCAAACTGGTGATAGTTATATCTCCCATCAAATCAACAATTCTTACATCAATTCCTAAGTCATTTTCTACCCGATTTCGCAATTCAACAGCCATGAGAGAATCAAATCCCATCATGCTCAATGTTTGCTCTACTTCTATCTCGGCTCGTGGCTTACTTAAAATATGTGCTGCTTGGGTTGTAAAATAGGATTCTAACCAGGCATGATTTTGGGATGGTTCCTGTGCAGCCAATTGCTCGCGAAAATTAGGGGAACTTGTGGTAACGACAGTTGACTCTTCCCTAGAGAGCTGAGGCAGCAAAGGCATTTTTCCCTTGGTACTAGCTGCGATTATTTTTGAGTAAGGGCTCAGATTGGAGAGCTTTTCCTGATTTAATCGCAAAATAGTTGCTTTTTCGAGCAAGCTGTCTTTCTGCACGGTAATTAGCTGCGCGAATTCCTGAATATGGGATGAAAAGTGCCTTGTTTGGTGTCAATGTGCTCCCATTAGGGTTCTTGAGCCATTCCAGTGGAGAAATGGTGGAATTGTTGCCTGGGCCACCTCTTGCAGCGATTAACGTAAAT
>JAAHGR010001337.1 GCA_010672425.1 Symploca sp. SIO2E6 | reverse complement strand
CTCTCAAGGCAGAATTAGTTGTCCTCAGCGCCTGCGATACAGGTAGAGGGGAGATCAAAGGAGAAGGAGTCATCGGATTATCTCGCTCTCTAATTGCCGCAGGCGTTCCCAGCATTGTCGTTTCTCCGTGGCAAGTCCCAGATGACGATACCAATTTATTGATGAAGGAGTTTTATACTAATCTCTATGAGAAGAAACTAGATAAGGCTCAAGCCATGCGCCGAGCCATGTTAACCATGCTCAATGATGATCGAGGAAACTTCAACCCCATTGCCTGGGCAGCTTTTACGGTTATTGGCGAAGCTGAATGATTTAACTTTTGTCGGAACATTTGTACGGGCAAGATGCCCGTTCCACAAGAGTACTAGCACTTACCACATCCATGAATGTAGAATTTAGAATTAAGAATGTAGAAGGCAGAAACTAGACAAATTTTCTGCGTCAAATGAGTATTTATCTCAAGGAAGCTAGATAGTAAGGCTAAAAATTAATTCTACATTCTACATTCTACATTCTAGAGTCGTCTAAATACGACTTTAACTATGAGCCTTGGATTTAAATCCAAGGCGGATTTAAATCCAACAGACTACCTAGGAATCAGGCTGATTTTGGGAGAGTAGCTGCTGGAACTCTACCATTGAACTAATCGCAATCGCTTCTCTCAACAGCTGCTTCAAAACTGAGACATCTTCTATCTGGTTAATTGCTTCAATCACTTCCGGTGGCACCACTTCAAACCGTACTGTCAACACTTCGAGTACCGATTCGCGTGCTGTTTGCACGGTTCCCTGTTTAATACCACGTTGCATTCCTCTGACTTCCATATGGCTAAGTAAAGGCATTTGTCTCTCCTGTTGATAACGATTTAATCTTTCTTCAAAACTCTGCTGTAACTCGAATGGCAATGTCATCATCCATGAATGTAGAATTTAGAATTAAGAATGTAGAATGCAGAAACTAGACAATATTTTCGTTCTAGAGTCGTCTAAAGACGACTTTAACTATGAGCATTGGATGCGAAATCCAAGGCGGATTTCGCATCCAACGGACTACCTAGGAATCAGTCTGATTTTGGGAGAGTAGCTGCTGGAACTCTACCATAGAATTAATGCGATCAGCTTCGCTGGTGCCGTAGGCAATCGCTTGTCGATGAAGCTGCTTCAAAACTGAGACATCTTCTATCTGATTAATCGCTTCAATCACTTCTGGTGGCACTACTTCAAATCGCGT
>JAAHGR010001336.1 GCA_010672425.1 Symploca sp. SIO2E6 | reverse complement strand
TGTTTAATTGCCGAACATCCTTCTTCTGCTGAAGTGCTGAAACCTTTCCTACGGGGGAGAGATGTAAAACGGTGGCGAGTCGATTATCAGGATTTGTGGCTTATTTTTACTCGGAAGGGAACTCAAATCAACAATTATCCTGCTATTAAAAGGCATCTTGAACAGTTCAGGGAATCCCTAGAAAAACGACTTAATGTAGTTCGTGACGGAGATGAATGGTTCCAAATTCCCTATGCAATAAGCTATTGGCAGGAGTTTGATCGATCGAAGATTTTAATTCCAGCTATTGCCCAATCAGTTGAATATGCAGCAGATTTTTCTGGTTATTATGGCAACGACAAAACCAGTATTTGCGTTACAGATGAAGTTGAATTTTTGCTGGGAATTCTCAATTCCAAAATCATGTGGTGGTTTATTCAACAAATTGCAGCATCGAAGCAAGGTGGTTTTTACGAATTCAAACCAATGTATGTTACTCAAATTCCTATTATCTCCGCTACTGATGAGACAAAGAAAGCGATCGAAACCTTGGTTAACTACATTCTCTTTCTGGCCAAAGAACTCAAAGATATTCCTAGCCACGGTGCAGCATTAGCTGCCTCGGCGGAGGACAAACTAATGCTAAGTTACTTTGAGCAAATCCTGAACGCGATCGTTATGGAGCTTTATTTACCCGAAGAACTCCATGCTGCTAATAAATATTTTATGCGTCACATCAGGACTGAAAATCTTCCCTCTATTAAGGAAATGAAAGGAAATAAAATTGAATCTTTACGAGTGATTTTCAGACGGATTTTTGACCGAGAACATCCACTTAGAGTTAACAACTACTTTCTGGATAGCGTGGAGGTAGTGCGTCAAATTGGAGGAAAATTATGAGAAAAATAGAGCTCAAGGACTTTCGTGGTTTCTACGGTAATCAGGATAGCCATCTATTCTCCTAATCCTCTAAATTTTCCCAAAACTTGTCGTTGAGCATGGTTTCTACCTGTTGTGAATAAGGCCATTGGGTCGGAAAATTCACTTGCGGATATTCTTCACGAACCGTTCTCAAAGCAATTTTCCAAGCCTTGTCAAAGCTTGCATCCCACAAAGTTTTGAGACTCGGTGCATCTTCCAGGAGAAGTTCCAGATCATTGCGTTGGGTACGGATTGTTCTCTCCCAACCATTAAAGTCATAAGGAGAATTTACATACAGACGCTTTAACAGGTGTTCCAGAATCACCATCA
>JAAHGR010001335.1 GCA_010672425.1 Symploca sp. SIO2E6 | reverse complement strand
TCTAGATGGTAGTGGGGTTTTAGGTTCTCTTCTGGGTGGTTTGCATCCAGATGAAACTAAGGTGAGATGGCTAGAAGATTCACCACCCAATTTCACGACAAATGAACAAGCAACTTTGCAGTTTCCTCAAAATCTACCTGTTCCTAGTACAGTTGACGGAGACACTAGTTATTGGCTTCGTGCTGTCATTACTGGAGGTTATTATGGTCAGCCGCCAGAACAAAGGAAATATAATTCTTATTATGAGAGTACTCTGGTTTCAGAAGCTATAACAGCAAATACTACCGACACGATTGTTGTTGATAGTGCCGATGGACTGAAAGTTGGTGATACAATTCGCTTGCAGTCCAATGTTGAAGTAGCCCAGGAAGAACATAAAATTACCAACATTGAGGGCAATACCATAACAGTTGACAAACAGCTGCGCAATAATTATGAGGCAGGTGCGAGGGTATTGTATAAGTCGGTGGTTACTGAAACTATTCCGGCAACCTATGATCCGCCCATCGTGAAATCTTTGCAGTTGACCTATAACTTTAGTTTAGATAAACCCGTCTCTTTCTTGGCAATCAATGATTTTACTTATTTTGACGGGAATGATTTGGCGACAACTATAAGTCAGGATACCGCTTCAGGAGACAAGGTTATTCAGCTTGAGGATGTAGGCAATCTCGCAGTTAGTGAATTTGTCAAGATTGCAGGTGAGGAGTAACGTCAAATTTTGTCGGTCAACCCCCAGACAAAACAGATAACCCTAGATGAAAGCTTGACCACAACTTATGAAGCAGGAACTAATGTAACTCGTCCTTTTATGCCCCTCACACCACCAATAGATACCGACCCTACTATTTATTTCGGTTTCCAGCAAGGTGACAATCAGCTACCTTTTCAGAACAATACCACCACTCTTTACTTTCAGGTAGAACCACAGCAAGAAGAAAATTCAGAAACTCCCGAAGACACGGAAACTCCCGAAGACACGGGGACTTCCGAAGACACTGAACCTTTGCTCTTAGTCTGGGAATACAGCGGTGCCACTGGTTGGAAATCCCTAGGAGTCGAAGACGGAACATTTACTTTTTCTCAGCGAGGTTTGATTGAGTTTATCGGTCCGACAGATTTTAGCCAGCGTCAAGAGTTTGGCAACAACCTTTACTGGTTAAGGGCAAGATGGACAGGCCAAGGAGCTGGCAGCTGACCAGGACAGCCAAAAGGGGGCCGGCAGGCGAGGCAGGAGG
>JAAHGR010001334.1 GCA_010672425.1 Symploca sp. SIO2E6 | reverse complement strand
TCGCTTCTGTATTGGAAAGTAGTTAAGCATTTGTTCATTGCTCTCGAGAAACACCGAGGCAGGAGGCTCCGAGGCAGGAGGCTCCGAGGCAGGAGGCGAGGGAGGAGGAAGGAGGTTCCAAGGAGGTAGGAAATTAATAGTGTTTCTTAATAACCGTTCCTAAAAACCTATAGAAAATTATAGGCACGGTGGACGAACAGCTTTTCCACCGATTCGAGACTGGGAATCTCACCCAGTAGCACAAGTGCGCGAACGCTTCCTGCCAATCCCCACCACTGGCGCAGTTTCAACTGACAGGTTGACCAATGCTTCGCTGTAAGCGACTCTCGAGGTGAAGAGATGATGGCGGCGAACCGGCAATCCCTTCTTCAGCGCCTGCCAATGAGACCAAACGTGCCGTGAGTCATCAACTCGTAACTCACGGGCGGTTTTGGAAGGCAGGCGCTCAGATTTTCTCAAGCCACGCCGCGCCATAGTGAATGCAGCAGCAGTGTCTGAGGATAGACCATACATCGACATGAACTTGACCATTCCGATAGTGGAGCTGTAAGCCGGGTTGCGATGTAGTAACTCAATTCCTTCTCTGTCACATCGGCTCAGCAGCATCTGGTCAAACTTGGAATAGGCAAAGTTAGAGAGCATCCGACTGTAGCGAATGCCTTGCTCTCTCATGCCTGCTTTCTTTCTGGAAAATAAGAGTGATTCAACAGTAATCGGAGAGCCCCAAGTCTTAGCTAGGGTTGCTAGGAGCTGGCATACGTCCCCTAAAATTGCCTCAGTCTGGTTCGTCGTTTTATCCTGCAAGTCAACCTTGAACTGCCCGTGATGCTTTAAGTTGCCCTCAGCATCGGCCAAGGCCCAACCGACAACACCAGGATTTAGATCAATGCCAATCATCCCATTGGCTCTATCAGTTTGGAATGGCATCGACCGTCGCTGTGTGGTAACGAATATGTACCACTGGTGATTCTTGCGGGCAAAGCGATAGCTCAGTGCTTGGTCGCGCTGCAACGCTGCTAAAACCTCCTCCTGCCCATAGTTGAACTCGATACCTTGAGCACTCACATATTGCCCAAATTTCGGCTCTAGAGCTTTGGGAACACGAATCTTCAGGTTGCCCTCCCTATCGAGCTGGCAGATTTGACACCCAGCGGTTTCGTCTTTACTACCCACAAAGTAGAAGTTACTTGCTCGATACTCCTGCCAATCCTTCAACCATGCTTCGTGAGAGCTGTAGC
>JAAHGR010001333.1 GCA_010672425.1 Symploca sp. SIO2E6 | reverse complement strand
TACTAGCGGCTGTATATGTAGTTTGGTTCCTGCTTTTGCTCATGGCAGTAGTATACAGCAATTACGGTAACTGTTGCTCTTGTAGGTTGGGTGGAGCTTTCGCGAAACCCAACGCCGACTCTCTGCTTTTGCTTTGTGCTACTATAATTGAATAATGGAGAAAGTGTGCGCCTATAAACTCTCTGTGAACTCTGTACCTAGTATGGTTCCATATAATTAGAAATTGTTTTGGTTGATTACAATTTGACAGGTTATGTCGTTTTGTTTCAAGGAACTCTAGCGGCTGAAGGTTGGCTTGATCTTCTCTCAAGCAGAGTCAGGTGTCATGCTAACCAATTTATGGATTTAGCCTTTTTACAGATTAACCCAACAATCCAGAACATTAGCGTTAGATTATGGGATAAACCTAAAGATACCGTAGGGGCGGGTTTAGTTAAGTTATCGTTGATTATTCCAATTGTAGGTGAACCCGCCCCTACATGGTGTTATATTTGGTATGGTTAGCCTTCCTTGGGTTGGATAAACCAGAAGATACCGTAGGGGCGGGTTCACCAGCCATCTAGGACATTAACCAATCAATCATCTAAACCCGCCCCGGTTGCACGAATGGTGGTTGGTGGCAGACGCCGGGTCGGGTTTAGCCAAGTTATCGTTGATTATTCCAACTGACGGGGTGACAACTACCTCTGAAAGACACTATTGATAAGGTTTTTAGCTTTTCTGCCTCGCTGATAATAAGGCTTTTTATGTGGGCCTCAAACCTTTCTTTGAATCTTTCTTTGAAGCGTGCTACACTCGTGCCCGAAAAAAAGCAGCGGTGGAAACGGGATTGTCTTTAGATCTATTTCCCGCTTCCTCTTCCTTTACCCTAGAGGAAACCTTAAATCCAGATTTCTTACCTAAATCGTGTTAGGTGTTAGAGGGCATTATAACTGTTTATCCGAACTTGATATAATTAAAAATTTGATGAAGATTGTCATGTAACAACAGTTTCGTGAGCTAAAAGTTATCACTATCGAATACAGTAATACAAGTTAATTATATAAGATCATATATTTCGATAGTATGGAAACTAGTGAGTCTCGTTATCGTGCCATTGTTGAAGAACAAACAGAACTAATTTGTCGGTTTTCCCCGGATGACAAGCTAACTTTCGTCAACCCTAATTACTGTCGCTATTTTGGTAAACCTTACGAAGAGCTAATTGGGATGGAATTCTACCACATGATTCCCGAGGC
>JAAHGR010001332.1 GCA_010672425.1 Symploca sp. SIO2E6 | reverse complement strand
TCTGGTAGTGCCTTCCTTAATCCTAACCTAGTACAAGCTCAAGAGTTTGAACCCTTACCTGAATTGCCAGGAATTGATACGAGTCAAGTGCAGTATGTTCGAGGTGAGGCTGTTCGCGATCGCAATTTAGAAAAAGTAATTTTTAGAAAAATTGAACATCTGCAAGACATTATCGATGAAGTTGAGACAGTATATAACTATCACAAAATTGACTTAAACAGTGATGGTTATGATGAAGCGATTGTTGTGCTTAGAGGCCGTGCAGTGTGTGGTACAGGAGGATGCATAACTCTAATTATTCAGGGAACAAGTAGTGGATATGGATCAGTATTATTGGAGCACTCTTCTTTTGGTGGATGGGTTGTTGGAACTGATACTAATAACGGTTGGAAAAATATTTATAAAGCTGACAGATGTCCAGATGAACCAGTGAAAATTTGTTACACTGTAAGTCAGTTCGATGGCAGTTACTATGGGTTGAATCGAGTAATTTATAAAACCACTTTAAGGGGGCAAGTTGTTTTAGCATCCTCCGAATATCACCTCCTACAGACCAAAGCTATTCGATAATCTAAACGGCAATTAAAAATTGCTCAAGCAATCACAAATTCATTATCCCTAGTCGTGAGATTAATTTATGAGAATTAGAAACCAAAATTCCAATGGCAGCAATTAGATCGGCAGCGCCGTGTTTGCAGGACATATTTACTTGACCTTGCAGAAACGCTCGACCTTGCAGAACAGGAGTAATATCAATTCCGGTTGTATCGGAATGATTAATAATTTGGCTTTTTGGTTAGAAAACATAGACGCTAGCGGGCGCAAGCATTGCGCCCCTACGTCATGAATATTATACCAATATAGCCGGAATTGATATAAAGGGCTGTTTCATTCGAGCAAGATGTACTTTTGTCAATACCCTAAAACTCAACTTTGGCGACCAATTTCTTGTTTATCCGGTCAAAATTGTTAATCTTTGGGTCGAAATTCATTGATTTTCCCGTTGACAATTTACGTCTCCCTGGGAATGAAACAGCCCTGCTTCAGTTTTGGGAAGATTGATCCGACTGTTGTTGAAGTTGTTGAACTTGTTCGACAGATAAGCCTGTGCCCTCAGCTACTAGCTCAATGGATGAACCAAGCTCTAAAAGCTTGAGTGCGATTTCTAGCTGCTTCTCTTGACCACCTTCTTGGCGACCTTCTTGGCGACCTTCTTGGCGACCTTCTTGGCGACCTTCTT
>JAAHGR010001331.1 GCA_010672425.1 Symploca sp. SIO2E6 | reverse complement strand
TCAACCAACCCAGTCAAATGTTGCAGAATTTCCAGCAACAACCTTGGGAATCCGAGGCGGTGCTTTGGACGCTCAACCAAGAAGAAATGCCTACTTACGCGATTTTGCCAAATGGTGCTTATGCAGCAATTGGTTTTGAACGACTGCGTACATTGCTTGGTCAACAGCTTGATGGCAGCATAGAGCGGGTTTCTATTCCTGGATACCAGGCAGGAAGCGCTAAATTGCTTAATGGTCAAACGGTTCCACTGATCATACCAGCAATTCGGGGGATTTATGGTTGGACGATAGGGAATTTGGTCAATCAACTCTATGGAGAGCGTCCCAGCACTGAAACGGAGCAAGAGGAATACGACGCTCAAGTGATTGGACTGACAAATTTTCTAGACCGTATTTATTATGAACTGCGCAACCTAGGTACAACCCCGCAAGAGCGAGCGCTCAACTATGCAGCTACGAATGCTTTACAGGTAGCGAATGTGTATCAAGAAGCAGCAAGGGAAAATACGAATCTTGACCGAATTGAGGTAGAAAAAAGCCCTCTATGTCGCCCTGAGTCAGACTGTTGGGATGTAAAGTTAACCTTTTTCGATCCATCGCACCGAACGGAAAGGGCGCGAAAAGTCTATCGTTTCACGGTAGATGTAAGCGATGTGGTGCCAGTAACCATCGGACGGGTGCGCTCTTGGGTCGTCTATTAGTGCTACCGCGTATCAATTGGGCTAGCTGTAGCACTCGCTGCCCAGAGCATAATTCCCAAGTCACCTCCGAGCAATGCCAGCACGCATCTGCAAGCAATGAGTGTGACTAGGTGTCTTTCCAGTGTTGACAACAAACAAGAAAAGGAGAAAAACAAAATGCAAAGCGCCAACATCAACTATTTACCACTCCAAGCAGCTCCGGCAAACCGGAGTAACTCGTTTACTCCAATGGCAGCAGGAATCAGTCCTGCGTCTGGTAGCTGTTCCTGCAGTGGGAATGCTTTCCTAGGATGCAACGTCAGCTCGAATCAATGCGATTCAGGTTTCTATGCTGGCTGTCATTCGGGGCCTTACAGCTGTGGATGCAGCTGCAGACCGGTAATATAGCCTTACAAGCAAGCATCTACAAGCATAGAGTGTGGCTAGGTGTCTGGATTTCCAGTGTTGACAACAAACCAAAAAAGGAGAAAAACAAAATGCAAAGCGCCAACATCAACTATTTACCACTCCAAGCAGCTCCGGCAAACCGGAGTAACTCGTTT
>JAAHGR010001330.1 GCA_010672425.1 Symploca sp. SIO2E6 | reverse complement strand
AGATCGCTCTCTTTTGGTTCTGGTTTACGGAAGAATTTTCCGCTCATGATTTCCTTAAATAACGTAAGTTGCTAGTTACAAGTATAAGCGCGTTTCGATCCCCCCTAACCCCCCTTAACAAGGGGGAGACAGGATTGAAAGTCCCCCTTATTAAGGGGGATGCGAGGGGGATCTAAAAAGATTAAGTTCATAACTAGCAACTTGGGTTAAATAGATTTGAGTTTTAGCTATCTTCGTCTTCATCATCAGTAGGATAGACAAAAGAAGAACGCTCACTTAAGACCGCTTTACCCAGAGAAAGAGCCTTTTGTGCTTCCAGTGTAGCTTTACGCTTCCAGGTAGCTTTGCGTTTGTTTCGCTTGGATTTTGAAGTTTTCTTCTTAGGAACAGCCATAGGGTAAGTTCTAAATTTTTGACAACCTTTCTATTTTAACCACATTCGGCATCACACTCCACCAACTCCAGCAGTTGCTCTTGCCAATTCCCAATTCCCAATTCCCCATTCCTAATTCCCCATTCCCTTTATCTTTCCTGTGCCAGTTGAGCTTTAGCTTGCTGCCAAAGATATTCTAATTCGTCCAGGGTGTAATCCGAGAGAGGACGGTCTGCAACTGCTTCCATTTTGGATAGACGTTGAATAAATCGCTGGTTAGTTCCCTGTAAAGCTTCTGAGGGGTCAAGATCGTACCAACGAGCAATATTAATCAGGGTAAATAGTAAATCTCCTAGTTCTGCTTGCTGCTCAGTTTTACTTTCTTGCTCTAGCGCTTGTTTAAATTCCCCTAACTCCTCATTAAACTTTCCCCATACCCCTGCAACATCATCCCACTCAAACCCAGCACCAGCAGCTTTTTGAGAAATTTTCATTCCCCCCATCAATGGTGGTAGTGTCCTGGCATAGCGATGGAGTTTGCGACTGAGGAGTTGTGCTTGAGCAGGGGTTTCTCCCTTTTCTGCAGCCTTGATTTGTTCCCAGTGGTAATGAACCTCCTCTATATTTTGGACACAGAGGTCCCCAAACACATGAGGATGACGGCGGATCAGCTTTTCGGTAATCCCTTGAGCCACTTCTGTTAAGCTAAATTGACCTTCCTCACTAGCAATTTGAGCTTGGAGTACTACCTGCAATAATAAGTCTCCTAGTTCCTCGGCGATCGCTTGAGTATCTCCACTCTTGATAGCATCTACCACCTCATAAGCTTCCTCAATTACATAGGCATGCTACAGCGGTCGATTCTAGCAAAGT
>JAAHGR010000133.1 GCA_010672425.1 Symploca sp. SIO2E6 | reverse complement strand
TCCTTAGTTTCCACTGGTGGTATGGTTGTTGCTTATATAAGGGAATAGGGAATGGGGAATTGGGAATGGGGAATTAGGAATTGGGAGTAGGAAGCATCAATCCCGCTAACCCACCCCCCAACCCCCTCCCAGGAGGGGGAGCCTCTAATTCCCCTCCTGGGAGGGGTTAGGGGTGGGTCTCCACACAATAATACATTGATAGCAGAGTCCATCTACTATATAATTATGGATTACCTAAAACTTTTTCAATCTTACAAAACTCTAGCTTTGGCTTTAGCGATCGCTTGCTTCACTGGCAACACATCAGCAACCCAAGCTCAATCTATAGTACTCCATGAGAGGGCTTCTTCTTCAATTTTATCCCAGAAACCTAGTTCCTGGACTGAAGCTCTAGTTTCCCAATCAGGGAACTCTCCAAGGGTGCGACGCCAAAAACGAGAAGACCCTCCCAACACCGGTGACACTAACAGGCAAGCAGGAGCCTCAGGTCGTCTTAGTTGTTCGAGAGGTTCAGCAGATAACTCCCAGATTACAGCCTTAGTGCCAATTACTCAAGAAGCCGAGCCAGAGAATGAAACTGGAACCACTAGGGAAACAGTATGGGGGTTAACTGTAGATGAATACCCCACCTTCTGGTTTTATCTTCCCTATTGGTTGACATCTACGTGCTACGCGGAATTTGTTCTAGAAGATGAAACAGGTACAGAAGTTTACAAGACTACTCTCACCGATTCTCAAGATTCCCACGGCGTTGTTAGCATTCAACTTCCTGCTACAGAACCCAAACTAAAGCAAGGACAATGGTATCAATGGAAACTCCTGTTTTATCCAGGAGTGACCAAGCCTATTTCGGTTAACGGCTGGGTGAAACGAGTTGAACTAGAACCACAAATTTCAGAGGAGGGAGTTGCCTTTTATGAACAAACAGGTATTTGGTACGATCCTTTAACTAAGCTAGCAAAATTGCGCATCCAAGACCCCCAAGACGAAGAACTCCAAGCCGAGTGGGAGAAGTTGTTAGGTGCTGTTAACTTAGAAGCGATCGCTCAAGAACCGATTCTGGATTTATAGGTGGTAGGTGGTAGGTGTTAGATGTTAGGTGTAAATAACAAACAACAAACAACAAACAACCCAATGACAAACAACAAACAACAAACAACTGATTATCGCATCTTGGTTAGCCGCAGCGAGAGCCGTCCTCGTGCCTCATGGTATCCCTTTGATTTGCAGGATAGGATTCCGACTTTTCCCTTACCATTGCGATCGCCAGATTCAGAACCTATTATTGATTTACGAGCTTTGCTCAATCAAGTGTATGAGCGAGCAGGCTACGGGTTTGTGCTCGACTACTCCACAGCTCCAGTGCCATCTTTGTCTAAGCGATCGCAAGTTTGGATGGATACCATGCTGCGGGAAGTAGGTGTTAGGTATTAGGTATTAGGTGTTAGGTGTAAATAACAAATAACAAACAACAAACAACCAACAACAAACAACCAACAACAAATAACAAACCACCCAATGACTGTTCTCAATGCTAAAAACTTAACTTTGGATCAAGTTCATCGACTATTTAGTTTTCAAAGACAGTACGATGGCTCATTCACTTCATTGTTATCCTTAGAACCGATTACTGAGTTTGAGCAGCAGGAAATCACTCAAACTCGCAATGATTTGGAAAATCACCTGACTTCAGCTGCGGCTTCGGAAGGTCAGGTAAAGTTAGTAGCTGTCGGTCCTCTGTTGAGATTAGCAGGATTTTACCGTTATCCTCTCCAGGTTATGGTAGAAGAGGGAATTGCTCGTATTAAGGTTACTGATGAGGAGACTAGTATTACAGGAAGGCTGGATATTGTCGGGATTAACCAGGCGCGACTATCCTCGAATAATGTCCCATTTTGGGTTTTAGTAATCGAATCGAAAAATAGTTCCATATCTCCCTCCATGGGTTTGCCTCAATTGCTCACTTATGCTTACCAAAGCTTGAAGCATCAAGAGTCGGTTTGGGGATTAGCTACTAATGGAGAACTTTATCGATTTGTCTATATTCAAGCAGGTAATCCTCCCACTTATCAGTTGTTGCCGTTTCTCAGTTTAACGGATTCTGAGTCTTCGATCCAGTTGTTGCAAGTGCTCAAGGCTATTGCTGCTAACTAATAGTTCTTTGGATTAAAATTTGGATAAGAGAACCACAAAGGCACAAAGTTCACAAAGTGATGAATGCCCACCCTAAGAGAGTGCGATCTAAGTAGTCGTGCAAAATTATTTATATATAATTCTGCCTGTAAGCCTTGCAAGGCAAGAAGCGAATATCCAATTAATTTTGCGTAGGTACTTAGGTGTTAGGTTCTAGTGATCGCGGCTACACCTCAGAAGAGAACCAAAACCAAATGTACCAAAAAACAAGATACTCAGTGCAGAGACTGGTTCTGGTACAGATGAAGTTTCAGCAATAGTTAATTCAACTGTTGCAAAATCAATACCGATAACATCAGATCTGACACCTGCGTCAGAAACTACTTGCACATCAATATTGCCATCTCTAAGGGCAGAGAAGAAACTTGGATCTAAATTGAAAACTGTACTGTTAACTGGATGTGGCGTTGTGCCACTTCCGTTTCCGTCTGGTGTAAAGGTATCATCGAAAGCTTCTAAGACTTCAATTCCATCTAGAAAAAGGCGAGTATCAAACGGTGCACCGCCTTGACCATCTCCAGCTCCATTATCCTCTAAATCTAAAGTAACAATTGTAAGCTTTGCGCCAGTAATATTGCTTCGCACAGGTAATGTATAATTGTGTGTCCAGTTGAAGGAGCCAATTCTGAAAAAATCAAAATCACCATCATCAGGTTCCTGAATTATTTGATTAACTGCAATAAAGTCGCACGGACTTGTATTTGCTCCAAAGCAATCCTGATCTCCTGCAACATTAAAGATGGTGGCTGCCTCTACTTGCTGATGGTTACCGATGAAAGCAAACAGACTCAGAGTTAGGCCAGTAGCACCAACTGCTGCTTTTTGATAGATGCTAGTCATTTGTTAAGCCCTCAAAAACTCAATGACTAATCATAGCAAATTCACTTTTTCAACCAACTAATCCTAAGGCTTATGCAATGGGCGTATACAATACGCCCCTACATATATAGGCGTACACTTTCTCTATTATAAATAATAAAACCAACAAGCAAGCGATCAGTGCAAACTTGTGCTATAGATAATTACCTAGACTTAATGGCACTAACGCCATTCTTTGAAGAGTTTCAACAAGTTACGACGAGCATCAACGATACGGACAATTTCAACTGATTCCGACGATATCCGGTAAAAAATGATGTAGTTCTGCTCCAGTAGACCACGAATTTCAGGGTGAAGTTTGGGGTAGAGTTTACCAAGTTTTGGAAAACGAGTTAGGGACTCAAATCGCTTATTAAATTTTTGGAACAGCTGCTCTCCTGCTTCCACATTCTTCTTCTGAAACAAATAAGCTATCCTCATCTAAGAGCGATCGCTAACGACACCAGTGCGATCGCATCCCATTTTTCTGATACCTTGTATCGGTAAACTTCAACAAGCAAAACCTAATTTTTAGGGGCGGGTTCACCAAATACCTTCCTACTCAACAACAATGTAACTTGCACCCGCCCCGGCCCTCATCAACATGGTTCCACCGGGGCGGGTTTACAATATTAGCTGGTCAATGTGTTTGATAGTTGGTGAACCCGCCCCTACGCTATCATATGATCTTGCGGCTGACTGAAATCAGAGTATTGCTTTCTTCTTCTGTGGAACTAGCATCTTGCCAGTTCAGTTGTTCTCCTCTATCGTCATACTAATGATATAATGATAAGAGCAAACAAAAAGAGAGTTATTAAGCACCTAAGACGAACACCGCAAAAGTATATAAAGTCCAAAATGACGCAATTTTTATATCTGAACTAAGATACCATTATTGATAAAAGATCCGCGCTCGCTTCATCAGGATTAACTTAGTATGCAAATTACCTTTGAAATTCCCGATCACATTGCAGCGCAACTTGCTGACAATCCCGAAACCCTCACTCGGCGCTCCCTAGAACTCCTTGCTGCTGAAGCCTATCGTCAAGGTGCGATAGGTTCGGGGGAAGTCGGTCAAATGTTAGGTTTCACTTCTCGTTGGGATACCTACGACTTCCTTCAACACAAACAGCTTGAACCTCCTTTCACTAGCGCTGATTTAGAGCAAGATTGTGCAACTTTGCAAAACCTGCTTTCCTAATTATGCTCGTTGTTTCCAACACCTCTCCCATCTGCTATCTGATCATTATTGAGCAAATCGAGCTTCTCCCTCGTCTTTTTGAAAGCATCCTCATTCCTCAAACAGTCCGGGATGAATTAGCCTCTCCCAAAGCCCCAGCCACTGTGCGTCAGTGGATTGCCTCTCCTCCTGTATGGCTTACCCTGCAATCCACCTCAGCTCAGCCCGACCCAGATCTGCTTAAATTAGATGCAGGAGAATGTGCTGCTATTTTGCTTGCTGAAATCCTTAACGCTGATCTTATTTTACTTGACGATCTTGCTGCTCGCCGTCTCGCTTCTCGTCGTGGACTTGCGCTAACTGGGGTTTTGGGCATTTTGGATCGTGCCGCTAGTGAAAATTGGATTGACTTTGCAAATGTAATCAAGCGGCTTGAGCAAACTAACTTTCGCACTTCGACAGCGATTATTCAGGAGCTACTGCAAAAACACGCCAAATAAAGAAATTTTCAGGGAAAGTGCGATCGCCAACTGCACCAGCTTGCGCTGATCGCATCCCATTTTTCTGATACCTTGTATCGGTAAGCTTCAACAAGCAAAACCTAATTTGTAGGGGCGGGTTCACCAAATACCTTCCTACTCAACAACAATGTAACTCGCACCCGCCCCGGCACTCATCAACCTGGTTTAACCGGGGCGGGTTTACAATATTAGCTGGTCAATGTGTTTGATAGTTGGTGAACCCGCCCCTACGGTATCATATCAATTCCGGCGCAGCCGTAATTGATATTAGGTATTAGGTTTTTCGTCCAATTCCCAATTCCCAATTCCCAATTCCCAATTCCCATTCCTACCACGGACTACCAATTAATGTAAACCCAGACCAATAATGGGGATGGGATAAGTTGGCATCTTGAGTTTTTTGCTCTTCGGTGAGTGGTATACCTGCTTGCTGGGGGGAGAAAAATAGCTGGTTATCCTTAATATATACTTCTCCTTTTTGCATGGCTAGCTGTGCTTGTCTTAAGGCTTCGGCTTTGATGGGTAGACTTGCTAATTCATCGTAAAACCTGGCCATGAATCCTAAGGTTCTGATATCGTTTACTTCCCAAAGACTGGCTAAAACTGATTTGACTCCGGCTTGATGAGCAGAGCCAGCAAAGCCTAATTCCGCTTCTATATCTCCTATTGCTGTCTCACAGGCACTCAAGACTAACAATTCGACGGGGAGGTTATTTAATCCTAGTCCTCGGATGGCTTCTCTGTTTAATTTTAGGGGTTTGTCGTGAAATTGGATATAGGAGTTTTCGGGAGTGCCTGGTTGGAATTTGGCATGGGTGGCAAGGTGAACAATCAGATACGGTTGTTGGCTTTGTTGCCTGGTTAAGGTATTGATGGTAGAGTCATTATCTAATAATGAAGTTCCTCCTCTTAGTTGAGATAGAGTATTGATTTCTGTCCTGACACCCGGTAGAGGAGAGAGTCTGGTTTCAGGAGGAAACTGGGTGATGCCCATGCCTAGAAGTGGAGATTCTTGAATATTAACGTAATCGGTATTAATGAGTAAACTGATACTGGGCATTAAGCCGATACTGTATTCTTCGATAATAAATTTATCGCCATTGTGCATAGCGGCTAAGGGTAAGGAACGTAGTTTTTCATCCATGATGAACACTAGATTCTCGATTTCTTGCTCTTTTAAGTCTTCCTGTAGAGGAGAAACTAGCCAATCATAGAGTTGTTTGGCTGGTTGTAAGTATTTCTTACTACGAATTTTGCTACGAGGTTCTATTTCTCTGCGGAATTTTGTAGCTGCAGCTTCCACTTTCTCTCTGGTGGCAGCATCAACCCGGTGGCGAATCGGTGGTCCGGAAGGAGTTACTAAGATCAATTCTAATTCATCGGTGGGTTGAGCTAGTTGATTTAAGGGGGATGAGAGAGCCTCAGCATTAGATTGTATCGAATAATAGCCTGGTGAAATGAAGTAGGCGTAAATTAAAGCAGGTTTGACACCAGTCTGTTTCTCAATGTTACTTAAAGCTGCTTGGATTTCTGATAGTTCGAGGATGGAAGTATTGCCATCGCCACCCAGATATTGCTCATAGGCATTGGTGAAGAGAAACTCTAGTTGTGCTAAATCTAAATCAACCGGCACTGGCTCAAGCTGTTTGTGGTTATCGAAGTTTTTTCGGGATGGAGTGACATCGATGAAATCAATAATTGAGCTAGTCAGATTGGTAGGAGGAACACTGATAATCTGAATATCGCCTACTACTTGGGTGAAGAGAAAGGATTGAACCGGTGCGATCGCAAAATCTCTACTAGTAATCGCTCCTGCGGTACCATTGATTCTAGCATCGCCAACATTGAAGGAAATTGCTCCATTACCACCGTGTCGGATGGTGATGCTACCTCCACCACTCGAACCAAAGCTGGAAATACTAGCGGTTAAGCCATTAGCAGCAGTAAAGGTATCAGTAGCTCGAAAAGAGCTACCGGTGGTAATATCTACCACACCACCAAAGGTTCCTCCCTGAGCATTAATCGAGCTGACTTGGATATCACCGCTAGGATCGAGGATAACATCCCCTCCCCTGCCCAGGCTACCACTGCTATTGATTTGTTCAGTAGTAATTTGGGTACTGGCAAGAACTTGGATATTGCCACCATCGACGATGCCTGAGGCGTTGAGGTTACCAGTAAAGATGGCTCCTGTGGTACTTTGGAGGGTAATATCTTGACCATCGGTGGTAATGTTACCGGTGGTAATGTCTTGAGTTGCTAGCAGGGTAATGGTAGCGTCGCCATTGCCGGTGAGGTTACCTCCTGTGTGGGTAATCGAACCTAAGCCTGATTGCAAGGTGACGCGATCGCTAAATGTAACCTCTCCTGCTATGGTGATTGTACTACTACTATCTTCTCGTCCAATCACAATATCGGTGAAGCCATCGGCTAGCTGACTAAGTTCGGCACTAGTCAAATCTAAAGTATTGCTATTACCACTATCAGTACCACCGATTTGGATCGATTGAGTCGAGGTTGCCGGTTGTAGGATTAAGCTGCCGCTACCAGATAGAGTGCCAGCAAAATCCAATTCATCTCCAGTCAGGGTGAGATTACCAGCGCCACCGTTTAGATTGCCACTGAGACTAGCACCGTTACTCAAGAAAAAGCTATCAGCTAAATTCCCCCCAGTCAGGTTTTGCATATTGCTAAAGTTGCTACTGTTGAGGATGCCGCTATCAACTCCCGTAATCGTCCAGGTATTGTTGATATTGGATTCGCTAATTAAAGTATTGTTACCTCCTCCCCCAGTCAAGTTCTGAATATTACTAAAGTTGGTACTGTTGAGAGTGCCGCTATTTACTCCTGTGAGATTCCAGGTATTAGCAATAGTGGAGTCGCCAATTAGCGTATTGCTACCTCCTCCCCCATCCAGACTCGTAACACTTCCTTCTCTGAAGCTAAAAGTATCGTTGAGATTGCCTCCAGTCAGGTTCTGAATGTTGCTAAAGTTGTTACCGTTAAGAGTGCCGCTATTTACTCCTGTGAGGTTCCAGGTATTAGCGATATTGGAATTGCCGATAAGAGTATTGTCACCACCACCTCCATCCAAACTCGTAACACTTCCTCCAGCAACAGTAAAAGTATCGTTGAGATTGCCCCCAGTCAGGTTCTGAATATTGCTAAAGTTACTACTGTTGAGAGTGCCGCTATTAACCCCGGTGAGGTTCCAGGTATTAGCCATAGTGGAGTCGCCAGTCAGAGTATTTTCACCATCTCCTCCATTCAGACTCGTAACACTTCCTCCGGCGAAGCTAAAAATATCGGCGGCACTACCTCCCACCAGGTTCTCAACATTATTGAAAGCTAAGCCGTTAGGAAAAACAAGGTTGATCAAGTTGCCTTGATTTGTACCTGTAATATTCCAGGTGTTATCAAGATCCGGACTTGCCAAACTTGAGCCACCAGCAATCATAACAGGATCGCTAAAACTAGCACCTTCAGTAATAGTAATGATACCAGTACCATCAGGGTCACCGATGGTAATTGAGCTAAAACCATCTTGCAACATAGCAAGTTCCGTACTTAGTAAGTCAAGGCTGGCAGAATCATTCTCATCCCCAAGGCGAATTCCTTGACTTAGGGTTGCAGGTTGTATCAGGAGAGTGCCACCGATACTTCTGAGTTCTCCTAGGAAATCAATTTCGTCACCAGTTAAGCTGATATTGCCACTATTAGTTCCACCACTGGCGTTGACATTTCCACTGATAGTAATTGTTTCCTGACTTTCGAGGGTAATACCTCCTCCCTGAGAGGTGCTACTCGTATCCAGTTCAGCAGTTGTGATACTACCATTAGCAGTAAGAGCAATTTTCCCAGCATTACCAGAAAAAGAAAGCGTCAGAATGTCAGATGTGATAATGTTGTTGCGAGAGTCGATGAACACACCACCCACGTTATCATTAGCTCTAGCATCAATTATTCCCACTTCAATCACTCCACCAGACAATGCGGTGTTCGGTTGGTATTGATTGGTTAACAAGACTAGACCATTACCATCAGGCGCAATTATATTCACATTGCCTATCGTAATATCGGCACTTGTTGGATCTCCGCCAGTTCCTGGAGGAACGGGTAAGAAGACATCACCTCCCACACCTGTTATACCTTGTGTTCCAAAATCAGTGGTTCCTGATCTAATATCTAGAGTTGGTTGAGCACTACCATCAATAGCAACTACAGTTCCATCCGACAGCGTAACGTTCTCAGCAATAAAATCAACTCCAGCCATCCCCACTTCCGGACCTGTGATGATGATATTTCCTGGAATAGTTACACTACCCCCAGCAAAAATATGTAGCGAGGTTCCTGTATAGCTGTCAAAACTCACATCCCCACTAGCACGAATAATTGGGTCGTAAGGACTTGACAAACCACCTAAACTACTATCCAATTGCTCAATGCGAAAATTACCACCAGTCCAATAGTGTGCATCTCCCCCAACGGTATTCGCTGAACGCAACACCATATCCCCACCAGAGAATAAACCACTGTTGGGATGATTCAAGGCAAAGATATCTACTCCTTGCTTACCTTCGATTAGTAACTCTCCTCCAGCCTGAGCAATAAAAGGATTAGCTACACTATCCCTTACCAATACCGTATCCTGTGCTAACAGATTTAGATCTCCAGTTGTCGCCAACTGACTCTCCACCAAAGCCAGATTGCGGTTAGCTGACAGAATTACCGTTTCCCCAGCTACCTGATTTACCACCACATCACCAGCTTCTACCCCAATGCCGGAATCCCCCAGCTGTACTTCTCCAGAATTGTCAACCGTCAATCCCAATTCCTGACTGTCACCACTAGCCGTCAGCAATTCCGGTAACATCAACGGTGTAATCGGTACAGGATTTCCCTGGGCATTTGTAGGGGGTTCAATCTCCAAACTCAAAATATTTCCCGGTTGGCTCAACCGCACTAAACTAGTTCCAGGAACCGCAGTTACGATAATCCCACCTTCCGGTGCTGTTAGAGTACCAGTACTAGTAACCGTCCCCCCAATCAAAGCCAGATTTTGCCCTTCTCCCACTGCCAGATTACCACCATTAATAATCGCCCCAGGCGTAGAACTATCAAAGCGAAAAGCATTGGGGGAACCAACCAAATTAGCATAATCATTGACCCCAAAAACCTCAAACCAACCATCAGCAAAGCCGACACTAGTCGCAGTAGTAGCGGTAAAATCAGCAGGAACATTCAACCGAGCATCCTTACCAAAAATAATCCCTGCGGGATTGATCAAAAATAAGTTAGGATTACCGCCAGAAACTTGAATCGAGCCATTAATCAACGAAGGATCACCACTAACCACTCGTCCCAGAATATTTTGAATTCCAGTAGAAGCGAGAAAATTAGCAGATTGATTGACATTTAAGCCAAATTGTGCAAAACTGTGGAAGAGATTATGACCATCTGCCGAGGAAGTACCACCCTGGATATCCGAGCGATTGCTATCAGAAACAACAATAGTACCAGTACCATCTTGAGCAGGCGCGATCGCTTGAGCTAGCACCATTGGTTCTACCAGTATTGGTGCAGGGAGACTAACTTCTCCCAGAAGTAAAATAGGAATAATCATCATATTAAATGTGTTAAATGTAGGGGCGTATTGCATACGCCCTATGACATAGGTAATGGAAAACAGTAGGGGCGTATTGCATACGCCCTATGACCTAGGTAATGAAAAACAGTAGGGGCGTATTGCATACGCCCCATAATGCACGTCGGTCAGGGCGCACGTCGGTGCAGGGCGCACGTCGGTCAGGGCGCACGTCGGTGCAGGGCGCACGTCGGTGCAGGGCGCAAGCATTGCGCCCCTACGGTGTAATAAAGTTGTAAGAATAATTCATCTGCGGCAATGCTAAAGATAAAGCGATTGTTTGCAGGTGTAGCAACTGAATCGATAGTAGACTAATAAACATCTGATGTACCCTATGATTACTCATTTGTTACTCCTAATTGTCCAAAGTCTCAGCAAAGTTTTCTCTTAAGAGTAATAGACCATTACTCTATAACATTAATAGTTAAACTAAAAGAGACCTATGCAATTGGCTTAGGTATATCGAGAAAACTTAAGTTACTTTCTTTACACAGAAATTTCCCATAACCAGTAGATCTACTGAGGAATAATCCCCCGATCCCCAGATACCCGACTTCTTAAAGAAGTCGGGTATCTAGAGCATCGGTTCAGTTTCTGAATCAGGGATCTAGAATTACCAATTCGACCTTTTCAGTAAATATACCGACTATCCCAGGTTCTTGTCGAAAAATCTTAAAACTGAGCTTTCACAGAGGAAATAAGTGGAGCAATCGCGATCGCTCTAGCTTTAACTTGGCCTTGCCAAATGCAAGTATATTGCACCTTTTGGCTCAAAGACATTACAACTTTCTGGAAAAATCCCTAACACCTAACCCCTAACCCCTAACCCCTAACACCTAACTAATGTTTATGTTAAGATATATTAATAAATATAACTAATTTTCCTACACCAACTGCATAAGTCGATTTTTGCGCCGCTACTTACTCGATATTGTCTCTTGGGGGATGATGGTGGTGAAGGAAGTGATAATGCCAATTTTAGCACTGGTTAGTCTACTGTTATCAGTGACTTAAGTCAAAGTCGTGCGTGATTTAAGTCACAGTCGTGCTACCTACACTAATAAAATGGTGGAACAGGTAGGTTGGGTAGAGCGAGAGCGAGACCCAACACGGGAGGGAGTTGTGTTGGGTCTCGTTGCCTCGATCCAACCTACATCTTTAGGTGTGCCACTGACATTTTTGTTGTTTAGAGCCGGTTAGCTGCCGTTAAGATCCCCGACTTCTTGAAGAAGTCGGGGATCTGGAGTATTTGCGATAGTATTATGCTATATTAGCGATTTTAGCAAAAAGAAGAGAAAATCTAAAATCTAAAATCTAAAATCTAAAATCTAAAATGACCTCAGACAAGATATCCTCAGACCAAACAACATCACAAAATCCTTGGTGGATTCTACCCACCCTCTATTTTGCCGAAGGACTACCTTATGTTCTCATCAATAGTGTTTCGGTAATTATTTACAAAAGGATGGGTATTGATAATGCTCAAATCACCTCTTGGACGGGTCTACTTTATCTGCCTTGGGTGATCAAAATGTTCTGGAGTCCTTTTGTCGATAGTTACTCCACCAAACGCAATTGGGTGATTTGCACTCAAATCGGCTTGATGTTGTGTTTGGGAGCAGCAGCCTTCTCTTTACAGCTGCCCAATTTCTTTTTTATCTCTTTATTAATCTTTACCATCGGCGCCTTTATTTCCGCAACCCAAGACATTGCCACCGATGGCTTTTATATGCTGGCTTTAACTCCCGAACAACAAGCCTTCTATGCAGGAATTCGCTCAGTTTTTTATCGCATGGCCACCGTTTTTGGTATAGGAGGACTAGTAGTCTTTGCGGGTCAGTTGGAAGAAAACCTAGGCAATATTCCTTTAAGCTGGTCGATTACCCTAATCATTGCTGCGGTCATTTTTGGTGTCATCTTTATCTACCATCGCTTCGTTTTACCCTTTCCCGATAGTGATGCTCCCAATCGAAGAACCGAAGAGCAGAACCAAATTCCTTTTGTGACTATTATCTCCTCCTACTTTCAACAACCCAAAATTCTAGCCATCTTAGCTTTTATCTTATTATACCGCTTTGGAGAAGCCATGCTGGTTAAGTTAGCTAATCCATTTTTATTAGACCCAATCAGCGATGGTGGATTGGGATTAACAACTAAGGAGGTGGGATTAGTCTATGGGACTTTTGGGACAATTTCCTTAATTGTCGGTGGCATTATTGGCGGCGCGATCGTTTCCAAGTTTGGCTTAAAAAAGACAATTTTACCCTTAGCACTAGCCTTGAATTTACCCGACTTATTTTATGTCTATATGGCCTACAATCAGCCTTCCATCGAACTTGTCTATCCCCTGGTATCCTTAGAGCAATTCGGCTATGGCTTAGGGTTCACCTCATTCATGGTTTATTTAATTTATGTGTCCAAAGGGGAATATAAGACCTCCCATTATGCCATTTCCACGGGAATTATGGCCTTAGGCATGATGGTGTTAGGAATGGTCAGCGGTTTTATTCAGCAATCCTTGGGTTATCCCCTATTTTTCGTAGTTGTCTGTTTCCTAACAATTCCCGGCATGGCTACCATTTTCTTTTTGCCGATAAGTGAGGATTAGGATCAATTCAAAATTCAAAATTCAAAATTCAAAATTACCAATTCCCAATTACCAATTACCAATTCTCAAATGACCAATGACAAACAACAAACAACAAACGACAAACAACAAACAACAAACGACAAACAACAAACAACAAACAACAAACGACAAATATTTATCGCTTTAGTTGTCACAATTTCTCTAGCCATAGGCATATTTTGGTTTTACGGACAGAAGGCAGGAACCTCAGTGTCATCTAAGCAACAGCCACAGGCGTCAGTTTACGGCTACCGTGTCGTTAATACTTACCCCCACGACCGAGAAGCTTTTACCCAAGGTTTGATTTACCACGATGGTGTATTATATGAGGGTACAGGTTTACGGGGTAGGTCTTCCCTGCGTCGAGTAGAGTTGGCAACTGGCAAAGTTTTGCAAATCCATCCCTTGGATAAGCGCTACTTCGGTGAAGGAATAACCCTGTGGCAAAACCGTATTATGCAACTAACTTGGACTTCCGGGACTGGTTTTGTTTATCATCCCGAAACCTTTGAGAAACTAGGGGAATTTACCCATCGTACTCAAGGATGGGGTCTTACCCACGACAATCAGCGTTTGATTATGAGTGATGGTACAGATACTCTGTACTTTATGAATCCAGACACATTTGAGGAAATCGGTAGTATCCAAGTCCAATACCAAGACCAACCTGTAACTAACCTTAACGAGTTAGAGTACATCAACGGTGAAATCTTCGCTAATGTGTGGCAAACTGACTTCATTGTCCGCATTTCTCCCCAAACAGGTCGTGTTTTAAGTGTGATTGACTTAACCGGGTTGCTGGAAACCCAATCTAAGACTTTCCCCTACGGCTCAGAAGATGTACTCAACGGTATTGCCTATGATGAACCAGGAGACAGACTCTTTGTCACCGGGAAGCTATGGCCTAAATTATTTGAAATTGAGTTAGTGGAATTGGGAATTGGGAATTGAGAATTGGGAATTG
>JAAHGR010001329.1 GCA_010672425.1 Symploca sp. SIO2E6 | reverse complement strand
TTTGTTGTCCATCCAATGTCTGAGAGCCTTGTTACGAATAAACAAAGCAGTTCTAATAGCTTCATCTATTAAATTGTACTGATATTGCTTACCTTTTAACTTGGCTTCTAAAACTAACATCGGCTCGACCTGTTGACGATGAAGAAAACATAGTATAATGTGTTTGATAATTGCAAGCTATTGAGCACTAACTTAGCAAAACTTCATAAATCATCAGTAGATATGGACATAAAACAACATACTATTAGTTATTTTTGTAGAGGTCCTGGTAATTCGACAAGAGTCAAACAATTCGCAATATACATTGCTTCTAATAAAAGAAAGATTGACTTCACCTAAAGGTGATACGCATTCATCCCACACCTAGAAGGAGTGGGCTTTCTGCTTCAATTACTGTAAATCATACCAGGGAAGGGAAATTCGACCTTCTCCATACTCAGCCAACCAAGCATCATAATTCAGGGGGAATGATTGGATTTCTTCTCCTTGAAAGTTTCTCTGTATCCATCGAGCTGTTTTTGCCTGTTGACTATTGCTGGTTTTTTGATAAAAATCTAATCCCGTTTGTTTAACTGCTTCATATGCAGCATGATCTAAAGATTTCAGAGCTTTCAAGCCATTGGGAAGCAGATCAAGAATTTGACCAACGCGACGAAATTCCGTCGTTTGATCCACTACCACAAAATTGTCAATACCACAAGCTTTTAATCCAATTGCTGTAGCTAACCCTACGGGACCAGCACCAACGATAACTACATCATAATTTTTCATTGATAGTTAGATTTTGAATAGTTAGGGAACAGGGAATTGGGAATTGGGAATTGGGAATTGGGAATTGGGAAGAGAATTGTTGCTTCTATTCAGTTGTAGGCTTGTTAGCAATGAATTTTCAGACTGTTGTGCTCTGAATTTCCCGTTTGGGTTCTACCTGCCAATCTGGTTTTGGCGGTGCAGGTGGAGTCACCCTCTCTAGATGCCAACACACTAAAAAATTCGGGTAAGGTTTCCCTGTCCCATTACCGATGGATAACATTACTTCATCCCCAAAGATTTCCCAGAGTTGGTTTTCTCTTCGTTCATCGGCATCCGTCGTCTCTTCAAGCGGTTTTAGGGAAATGACAACTAGTACATCAATTTCGTTGTAATCTGGGTTCCATTGATAGCTCAGCTGGGGTTCAATTCCGGTAAGGGCAATTGCTGCGATCGCTTGATCGACGCTCAGACCCCGCAAATGGACGCGGTTGAGG
>JAAHGR010001328.1 GCA_010672425.1 Symploca sp. SIO2E6 | reverse complement strand
AATAAACTTTTGAGCTATCGTATGGTATGCTAAAATAATAGTTATATTCTCAATAATTACTCACTAATGACAATAAGTACCTTGTTACCCTCCTTCTACCAATCAACTCTAAAAAATAGGTTAAAACGGTCAGAATATTTGATTTTTTTGATTATAATTGGACTGTTACAAAAATATCAACTATCAACTATTGAGGAATTAGCTAATAAATTTCCTAGCCCAATTTTGTTTGAAAGTAGAAGAAAAAAACTGCAAAGATTTTTGTCTCTATCTCGCTTGAAATTTAGTTCAATTTGGTTTCCAATTTTATCAATTTGGCTATCATTAACTTTTGAACCTGGGTCTGTACTTTATTTGGCAATTGATAGAACTGAGTGGACTGGAGTAAATCTTCTATTTGTAAGTATAATTTATCAAAAAAGAGCCATTCCTATTTATGTAACAATACTCCCCAAAAAAGGAGCAAGTAATTTTCGTGAACAACAAGAAGTAATAGCTAAGATATTACCACTTTTTAGTAACTACAAAAAAGTGGTATTGGGGGATAGAGAATTTTGTTCTGTGGGATTAGCTCAATGGCTGAGAGAGCAGTCAGGGACTTACTTTTGTTTGCGCTTGAAGAAAAATGAATATGTAGAAATAGAACAAAATATTTGGATGCAATTAAAAGATTTATCTCCGAAACCAGGAGTTAGTTTTTATTTGCAAGGTGTGAAAATAACCAAGACCAAAGGATTTGCTCAGGGAGAAGTAGTAGGGAAATGGGCAAGAAAATATCGAGACAAAAAAAACAGCGAAGATGCCTGGTTTATTTCAACGAATTTAGGGAGTTTTTCACAAGCGATAAATAGCTATCAAAAAAGATTTGGGATTGAAGAACTATTTAGAGATCTTAAAAGTGGTGGCTATAAAATTGATAAAACTTTGGCTCATGGAGATAGACTAACATCTTTGCTTCTTTTAATAACTTTGGCTTATAGTAGTGCCTTCTTTACAGGAGAAAAAATCCAGCAAAAAAGGAAAATAAAATATGTAAGTCGAGTTAAAGAAAAGAAACGTTATATCAAAAGACATAGTTATTTTTATATTGGATTGCACGGAAAAGATTGGGTTGAATCTCTCGATTTTTTTGAAAAAATAGCGGAATCTTTAATGGCTCTTTCTCCCCATAAAAGACCCAATTATAAACGAGGTAACAGAGCTGCAACTCTCATTAAATCTACATTGTAGCCAAAATTGTCACCCCGTCAG
>JAAHGR010001327.1 GCA_010672425.1 Symploca sp. SIO2E6 | reverse complement strand
TATTCACCGAGTAGACTTTCCTAATTTCCCCGTACTCTTGTCCTTTGTCGAGATATTCGGTGACTAACCTAGATACACCGTAGAGCATACGATGAAAATAATCGAGTTGGGCGTTATTTTGTACTTCGATGAGGATCAACTCCGAGTTGGCGGTTTCGGCAATAATATCAACCCGGTTGCTTTTATCTTCTTGAGTTTGTTGATTGGCCTCACTTTCGAGAAGGGTCTTAATGGTGATATCTTGATAGAGTAACTCACTTAAAAAGCCTTCCAAGACTACATAATTAGCTTTATTGCGCAGTAGTCTCTTGATGGCCCAATCAAAGCGGATGTGTTTGGCAGGCATGGTCGGTGTTCTGGTTTCACTACTGATATTTTAGCTAAAGCTGGTTTCAATTATGTCTTATAACCATCGCCTCGCTACCCTAGAAGATACAAAAGCGATCGCTTCCTACAGCAGCTTGCGCTAATCTAATATAAATTAGCGATCGCGTCTTTGATACCAAGTCGGCTTATTCTACCTCCGTTGTCTTCATGGGATGTAAGAAACCGGGTTTCTGGGATAATTTTGGCCTACAAACGAGACGTCAGCGAGAAACCCGGTTTCTCAACCCCCAGGCGATCGCTTCCTACACCAGCTTGCGCTAATCTAATATAAATTAGTGATCGCGTCTTTGATACCAAATCGGCTTATTCTACCTCTGTTGTTTTCATGGCAAGGGTTTCAGCCCTATTAAATAAAACAATTCGACCCAACAGCAGAGAATCGGCGTTGGGTTTCGCTTTTGGTAGTTCCCATGAGATTTTGGTAAAAGAGGTAACAACGCTACACCCAACCTACAGCCTTAATAAAGGGTTACAGTAGGGGCGTATTGCTTCCCGCCCTATTGGATACGCCCTATTGGATGCGCCCTATTGGATACGCCCTATTGGATGCGCCCTATTGGATGCGCCCTATTGGATGCGCCCGATTGGATGCGCCCTATTGCATACGCCCCCTAAATCTTGCTTCCTAACCAAATTACAAAGCTTCGATATCTTCCCTAGACAGTTGGGTAATTGCCATAATCGTTTCTATATCTAAACCTTGTTGTATACACGAACGTGCAATCGCTATTGTATTTTCTTGGATACCTTCTTCCTTACCTTCTTCCCTAGCTATCATTTTAGCCTCCTCAATCTGTTCGATTTGCCATTGCGCCTCAAACTCTTGAGTACTCAAGATACTTGCTTCGTAACTCTTGTTATCCATATAACG
>JAAHGR010001326.1 GCA_010672425.1 Symploca sp. SIO2E6 | reverse complement strand
TATTTCTTTGGTTGGTTTAGTAGAGTTAGCTGGTTTATTAACCGATGGCTTAGGGGATGCAGGACTAGTATCCTTGATTGTAGGAGTAATTTCCTCAGCCTTGTTTTCCTATTTAGCGATCGCTTGGCTAATTGACTACCTCAAAAATCGCAATACCTGGGTCTTTGTCTGGTATCGTATCGCCTTTGGAGTGGCAATCTTAATAGCGATTTCCAGGAATCTGCTACCAAATGGTTAGTTGTTTGTTGTTTGTTGTTTGTTATTTGTTGTTTGTTATTTGTCGTTTGTTGTTTGTGAAGAGTAGATCTTGTTGAAAGGTTTTTCACAACTCATACCAAATCCGGCATACATACCCCTGTTATGTCCCACATTGTACCAGGTGCACCTGCCAAAGGATGACCGTAGGTAAGTTGTTACGCATTTAATTTGTATAATACTAGCGAGCAAGATGTTTGCGCTACGCGCACGCTACGCGAACGCACTACAACATTTTCACATTATACAATTTAGCTGCACATCAGCTTATGGCTGTTGGTGCGTGCGTCTCTACAAGGTTTTCGCTGTTTTCTCAAAATGGGGGTGGCTCTCCCCGGATTTGGTATCAAATAGGATTACTATGGTGATCCAGAAATTTTTTGGTAAGATCTTGCTAAAAGTAGATGTTCCTGTACAAAATCATTGCACAGCTTCAAAGAATACAACATAAGTAAGATTTATAAAAAATCCTCCCCTAATTTCTAGCACCCAATCCTGACAAAACAAGTAAAAGAGAGAAAAATGCCAAAAATCAATGAATTAAAAGGAAAAATTGAGCAGTTATCTCAAAAAAATTCTGAAATAAAGAAAAAACTTCATCAAGCAAGCCAAGCGTTCAAAAATCATGATATTTTGCCATCAGCAGAACTAATTGACCAATTAGGAAACTGTCGCCAACAGTTTGAATATTTGCGCAAGACTGTGCTAGAACAAGCAAAAACATCTGGAGTTTCTTCAATCCCAGACGAAAATACGATAGATTCCTTAAGCAAACTACGCTCCTTGCTAAAAGAAACTGTTGAGCAAGCTAACCAGCAACAAGAAAAAGTCGAGCAAATCCGAAAACTTGCGTTGTCTGTTCTCGAACAGATTTTTGTGATTCGCAGCGAGAACGACGACTTTCCACCCTTACTGAATTGTCAAAAACAAGCTAAGGAACTGCAACATGCCATTGCACAATCAGAGACTCAGCTACCTCTAGAAGCAGAAGCCAAAGCTTCTGCTA
>JAAHGR010001325.1 GCA_010672425.1 Symploca sp. SIO2E6 | reverse complement strand
TCTTAAGTCAAAAGATTGAGTACGAGTCTTGGCTAATTTACTTTGACTGTCTTCTAAACTACGTTGACCAATTGTTAAGTAATTAGTCTCCTGATAGTTGTAGGTTGCTAGAGCAGTAGTATTTTCTTGAGACTGATTGTAAGTTGCTAAAGCGCTCTCATTAAGCCATCCATCAACACCAGTACTTTCCTCAATAACCTCAACCTCATGAACTTGTAGTTTATCCGCATTCTCATCATGGATATGCTCAATCCATTGACTAGAACTCATCCCTGATTCTTTGAAGGAGTCAATCAACTGGACTGTCAGCTCAGTGTACTTATTCCCAACTTTCAACTCATTCTCAAGCCAAGGGTAAGCATCCTTAATTGTTGCAACATAGTTACGAACTTGTCGGTTACTCACCGTATACCGTTTCTGTAAATCTTTGGTCGTATATTGCCGCGATAGTGCCTCGGAAATGCCGTTTATTTCCGAGGTAGTGGCGGCATCTAGCGGAATAACATTACTGCGCCGGGTCTCAAAGTCTTGCTGTGTCTGATTTTTAGCCATTTCTGTCATCCTTGGCGGTATGCCGTTTTAGTGCCGTTTTTGTGTGCCGGTAGTATTTCCCAGGTAGTGCCGGGGCAGTGCCGGGGCAGTGCCGTTTTTCATTGGCGGCAGTGCCGTTTCTCGACAATTTAAACCTAACCTGAGAGTTGACACTTGTCAAGCGTCAACTAAAAGTTGATACTGGGAGTAATCTGATAGACGATACTTGAGAGGTGATGTTTGTTGGGATACATGATGCTTATCGGTTTTCAGAAAGAATTTCCAGGTCTAGGTGTGAAAATACGAAAGTATCGCCAAAATTCTGGAGTAGAACTAACTCAGTTAGCAGCTCAAGCAGGAATTAGCACAGCCTATTGGCATCGTATTGAGAATGAAAAAGTAAAAGTGTTACCCGCTGAAACATTGAGAGCTATTGAAAACGCTCTAGGAGTAGATTTCGGTGTCAAATTCCCCGAATAAAACAAAGCTAAAGAATTACTTGCTGAATCCACTTGCCAGGGAGAAAGTAAATGACCTACACACCAGTAAAACTGACCTTTGAGCAATATCTCGAATATGACGATGGTACTGATAACCGCTATGAAGTATTTGATGGGGAGTTAAGACCAGTGCCCTCGGAAAGTGAATTAAACAGCTGGATAGCTAAATATCTGGAACGCAAAATTGAGACTGTAGTGCCTATGCGACAAGTCAGACTACAGAAATTAGACA
>JAAHGR010001324.1 GCA_010672425.1 Symploca sp. SIO2E6 | reverse complement strand
GTACCTATGGCATGGTAGTCGGTCACGTTGCCCCAGAGGCAGCAGTTGGTGGTACAATTGCCTTGGTTCAGGAAGGGGATTTGATTACCATCGATGCTACTGCGCGATCGCTACATTTAGAGATATCAGAGGCTGAGTTAGAGCAACGCCGTGCTAATTGGCAACCCAAGAAACCTCACTATACCACTGGAGTACTGGCGAAATATGCCAAATTAGTTTCTTCTAGCAGTGTCGGTGCGGTGACGGATTAATTGTTGAATTGTTAAATTGTTAAATTGTTGAATTGTTAAATTGAGAATTGTTAATTGACTGTTTTCAATAGAGGATTTGGCAAACAAGGAAGTGTTTGGTCTCAGCGAATGGTAGTACAATTACCTTCGCTGAGGAGGTGAAAAGCTTAATTCATAAGGTCAGGTAAGTGTGCAGATCTGTTTAGAAGAAAAAGTAACATTTGCTCAAACTAGTGATTTACACTGGATTAAAGATCTTGCTGATGCTCATCGGCGAGAACTGGGTTTTGTCAATCGAGCAGCTTTAGCAGTTGCCATTAATACCCAAGAAATCCTTTGCCTTCCTCATGGCTTTCTACACTTCCACCATCGCCGTGATCAAATTTCAACGCCTTATCATCTCTGTGTCGCTCACGATCAAAGGCAACGAGGAATTGGTCGTCAACTGATAGAAGCATGGGAAGACAAGAGCAGAAAAAATGGCATTACCACATTACGCCTTAAATGTCCGATTGACTTAGAAGCAAATGGGTTTTATTCTTGTGTCGGTTTTCAGCGAATCGAAATTGAATCAGGTAAACATCGTGCTCTAGTCGTCTGGGAAAAAAAACTGTTAGCACTCCTCCCTGAAAAAACAAAATTTATTGCTTCTCTGAGTGCAGGTGGAACTGAAATAGAAGGGCTAAAAAAACTATGGCTACTGAATCAAGAATTCTGCCCATATCAACCCTTTCAACAGATTCTATATTCACCTTTAGCATCCCCAAGTTCTACAACTGAATACTTGAAAGAGGAAAAAGAAGCCGCAAGAGTTTCCGAAGTTTGGATTGATTGTGGTGCCTATCAGGTACAGCAAGGCAAACTAAACTATGATGATTTGCTAGCTTTTTTAAAGAAGTTTTATAGAAATAATCAATGGGCAGACCGCTATGTTTTACCTGATTTGGTCCCCCTATCTACAGACAGTGATGAAGTTGTAGAATATAAAGTAAGAGAAACAATACATCATTGCTGCTCAAAAAATTGGCAGCAATGATA
>JAAHGR010001323.1 GCA_010672425.1 Symploca sp. SIO2E6 | reverse complement strand
TCTTACCCTGATAATTGGTCAGAAATCGCCACAGCAATCAAAGAGTCAGCCAAATGGCGCTGTAGTAAGTGCGGGTTGCAGTGCATTCGCCCTGGGGAAGATACCTCGCACCTATCGCACTCAGAGAGGATGGCAAAAACCCTCACGGTGCATCACTATAATCGCATTCCGGAGGATAATCGCCCTGAAAACTTAGTCGCACTCTGTACCGGGTGTCACCTCGCCTATCATCAGGGAGGTTTGTCCAATGTATCTCCGGGACAGTTGTCATTGTTGTAGGCGTTAAACTAAGCCAGGTTGTCAACGCCTTGGTCTGATATGTGATTTGTGATGTTTTTCGGGTTGTTTATAAGGAAGTTAGTTTTTAGGAGAGGGAATCTGATGACTGTTGCCTTGCTAAAACTCTGGTGACCACAAGTCGGCAACTGCTACCTCAAAACCTGGAAGCAAATCCGGAATAGTCAGAACATCATCATCACCCAAAACCACCACTTCTTCACCAGGGCGGTAAATCTCAACCCTGTGCTTCTGTGGATTAATCAAAATGCCTACTTTTGTTCCCTGAGAGAGAAAATTCTGAATCTTCTTCCTGAGAGCTGAGAGCGAATCTGAGGGAGACTTAACCTCAACCATCAAATCGGGAGCCAATTCCGCAAAGGAAAGAGGGCTAATTTTCATTCGTTCTGCTAGTACGAACGAAACATCAGGTGCTCTCACATCAGAATTAGGAAGCTCAAAACCTGCACTTGAAGCTGTTATCCGTCCTAACTTTCTAGGTTTTACCCAGTTGCGTAATAGGGCAACTACTTCTGCTGCCACTTCATCTGATTGATACCCCGATGGACTCATGATCGTAATATTCCCGTCAACTAACTCCATGCAATAGTCAGGATGCTCTGCTTGGAGTTTCTCTAGGTCTTTGCGTGTCAGAGTTGTGAGAGTTGTCATTATTTTCCCCCTCAAGCCTACATCTAATTATGCCTTAACTCATCACTTAATCCCTCATCCCTCATCACTCATTACTCATTACTCATTTTGTGATACCGGGAGTAGTCAGTATACGGTTTGTCGTAACGCGCTTCCAGTAAAATTACGGATAATTAATACTGCAAATATCAAAGTAGATAATGTACTGCGGTATGGTATAAATTAATTGTGCCTATTACAGTCTGGATAAAGGTTATAATGACTTGATTATTATCCAGTACGACAAGCATTACGCTAAAAAATACTGCAAAATAGTACTGATATAAAAAACTGTAAAAATATGATTA
>JAAHGR010001322.1 GCA_010672425.1 Symploca sp. SIO2E6 | reverse complement strand
TTGTAAACGCGTTTCCTCTTCCGCCTGCTTCGGCAGTGGCTCTTGAGCCTTTGCCCCTACCGACTGGGTTAAATCGGACTAGTTGTAAACTCGTGCTCTGGTTTGCTGCTTCTGAGCAGCCCCCTACCGACTGGGTTAAATCGGACTAGTTGTAAACTTTGGGCCGTGGCTGGAATTGGCATGGGCTTAGTCCCTACCGACTGGGTTAAATCGGACTAGTTGTAAACCTTTTGCCTGAAAGGCTTTCCTTTCCTTATCTTCCCTACCGACTGGGTTAAATCGGACTAGTTGTAAACAGTAACGGCACCTACGTTTAGTGAGCCGGTAGCAGCTGGCCCTACCGACTGGGTTAAATCGGACTAGTTGTAAACTTGTCAATGTTCCGACAAACCAGATACCGTCAACCCTACCGACTGGGTTAAATCGGACTAGTTGTAAACCTGGGTTACCTGCGACATATGCTTCCTTAGTAGGACTCTACCGACTGGGTTAAATCGGACTAGTTGTAAACGGTATCACCCCAATTTGCTCGTTGTCGGAAGCACAAGTGCGATCGCTTTTGTAGGGTGGGCAAATTGAAAATCTCGACAATTGAACCAATAAATCGCCTCTTTTTGCCCACCAATTCCAATTTGGAGATAAGGCTGTGGTGGACATTGCTCCCTAATCATGTCACATTATGTTGTAGATTCTTGACAATGCCCACCCTACTGGTGTAACCAGCTTAAAATTTTAATCTTCTCCAAGAATCAACACTCTTGCTTTTCTATCCACTACCAACCGTTGAGTTTCCAACCAAGCTAAACCGATTAAAATCTCAGGAACTCCTTCAGCCGCTAAAACTGGAATAGTTAGCTGTTGACTATCAAAAATAATAGTTCCTTCATAGAGACTAAATTGGGCTTCTCCTCTAGCTGTGTTCATCTGACGTTCCTTGATATATCTTAGATCTTGCACCTTCGATGTTTAGCTGTGGAAAATTAGGAGTCAGGAGTCAGGAGTCAGGAGTAAGAAGAAGTAAGAAGTATATTTTGGGGTTCAATACAAGTAAAAGTATCCTTTAATCCCAAAAATATCCAAAAATTTTGAGATTTGCTTCCTTTTCTCCGTTGCTGGTGATATTATTTTAGTATTTTTGTATCATTGATGTTGTCATTGCATGCACAGGATATAAATGCAATACAATTGAAGAATTGTTACCGTCAGACACTCTCAAGATACTTCAACATGATTCAGACGATACCTTCTTACCAATCATATCATGTTATGATACA
>JAAHGR010001321.1 GCA_010672425.1 Symploca sp. SIO2E6 | reverse complement strand
ATGGTTATCGACAGGGCGGGTTTTGTATTAAGGTTATCTTGCACTTTCCCAGATTGTCCCATTACCCGCCCCTACAGATACACGGAATTTTCTTCCCCATTCTCCGAATCTTGGCAAGTTGTTGAAAAATGTGATAAAAGGGTTGACAATATTGCTGATTTTCCACTATTATTTGACCATGGGAAAATGTGCGCACATATATAGTAATTGAGAAGGACTTAATTTATTGCAACTCACCCGAAGATCCCCGACTTCTTCTATCGGTTTGTCCAATTAATTACAGGTTCCATTAAGAAGTCGGGGATCTGGAGATTTTGGTTAAAGATGAGGCGAAACGCCTAACACCTAATACCTAATTTGGTAACCCCATGGTTATCGACAGGGCGGGTTTTGTATTAAGGTTATCTTGCACTTTCCCAGATTGTCCCATTACCCGCCCCTACAGATACACGGAATTTTCTTCCCCATTCTCCGAATCTTGGCAAGTTGTTGAAAGATGTGATAAAGGAGTTGACAATATTGCTGATTTGATACTATTATTTGACCATGGGAAAATGTGGGCACATATATAGTAGTTGAGAAAGACCTAATTTTTTGCAACCCACCCGAAGATCCCCGACTTCTTCTTTTGCGTAATGGATCGCTTAACAAAGGGGGGACTGATTCAAGGTCTCCCTTATTAAGACCGAATTCAAAGTCCCCCTTATTAAGGGGGATTTAGGGGGATCTCAACACTTAACGCTTGCTATAAAATTCTTAAATTATCGCCCAAATGCTACTCTTCGAGAAGGCTTCGCCAACGCCCCTACAGTAATTCCGCCAACTTCTGACTAGCAAATTCGCGGAATTTCTCATCTGAGTCATTTTCGGCTCTGTCCCTTAATAGGGATAAAATCTGGGGATGGTTGGGATATTGTTCAATAATAATCTCAAGTGCTAATTGTCGAGGGTTGTCTTCCCAGTCTTTCTGGCGCTTAAAGGGATCATTGAGGACGCGATTGCATAAAAATCCTAACATCCAAGGTTCATCTTTCCAGCCACGAGCTATTCCTTCTATTGCTGCACTTCGCACACGCTCATCTTTATCAGATTTCACCCGTTGTTGGAGCAGGGGTAAAGTATTAGGGTCATCTTTCCAGCCACGGGCAATTCCTTCTACTGCTGCACTTCGCACATACCTATCTTTATCAGATTGAGCCCATTTTTGGAGTAGGTGTAAAGTATCAGGCTCATCTTTCCAGCCACGGGCAATTCCTTCTACTGCTGCACTTCGCA
>JAAHGR010001320.1 GCA_010672425.1 Symploca sp. SIO2E6 | reverse complement strand
TTATCTCTAAACCCGCCCCTACGAATAATATCGATATCGGAATTTTCGATAAGGATTAGGATACGCGGTCGCTGACATCGAGAAAGCGGATTGATTGGATTAACCTGGGATGGATATCGGCAAATTCGATAATAATCAAAAAATGCCGTATACCTGTAGGGGCAGGTTTAGGGATATTGTATCCCATTCAACGATCACCATTGTACAAAACCCGCCCTGTCGATAACCTTGCGTATTGATTGAATTAACCTGGGATGTGATATCGGAAAATTCGATAAAGCGCTTTGTGCCCTAATATCAAGGTATATCTTTTGTTTACAGTAATTGAAGCACTCCCCAAAGAGAATGATTAACACCTTTTTCACTTTAACAATCTATTACTAGGAGTAAGTCTTCCGTCGGTTTAAAGTTGAGCATACTATCAAGATCGGTAAACGCATCATTGATCATAGCTTTGATGGGTGTAGACAGAGTATGAGAATGAGACAACAAATTATTAGGAACCGCCTCACTATTTATGAGCTGAGATTTAACTTCAGCAAGTTGAGCCAGTAATTCATAACGGCGCTCTGAACTCAGCCAACCTAATTGTGATGGTAACTCCCAGCCTGTTACACTAGGGCTGTTAAAGCCAAAACTTGCAAACAAGCTCTCTGGCTTATCTCCATAGACGACGTTTCTTGCTAGTGTCTCTTGCCCTAAAGCTTTAAGGCTAGTTTCAACAACGTAGTACCCTGATGAAACCAAATGACTAAGAGAAGGAGCAGTCTGAATATAGTCAGCAAGAATAGCTAGTACCCAATATCGAAGCTCCAGGTGTAAGTCAAGGGCTTCTGGATCTGCTTCAAACCAGTCATTATCAGCACGTAGAGCATTCAGGAATATAGAGGCTGTAGCAGTTGGTTCGCGAAAAATTTGTTGAGCTTTTTCGAGAAGGGCTTTGTTAGGCTCTGGTGTTCCCAATTCAATAAGTTGAGAAGCGACTGAAGCACTATTAAGAGTAAATGCGTAATGAATAACTGCCATGGGTAGAATTTAGAAGTTGTATTATTAGGGAGAGGGAAAAGGGTCATTTCAGTTATCAGTTATCAGTAGGAGTTCCATGTTGAGATGCAGCACCTCCATCAGCTACAGCAGGCACTAAGGTTGTAAGCTGAGTGATATTGGCTCCATGAAAGCATGGATGGGATAGGTCAGCTAGTCCATCAAGAATGGCAATGCAGGCGTTAGAATCACCAAGAGATTTGTTCATTAGTGAACTGAGTTCGGTTGATGTGG
>JAAHGR010000132.1 GCA_010672425.1 Symploca sp. SIO2E6 | reverse complement strand
TCAACAGGTAAATGCCCACCCACTTTATAGTTATAGTCTGGCTTGGGTTCGTTGGTCATGAGACTTCTTGCGGAAGTTTGATCATTTATACTAATCCTAGTATGGGAGCAACAGCATCAGTGTAGCTAACGGACGAATAATGGTGCGTTACGCTAGCGCTAACGGCACCCTACCTATTTGCAATCTCAATTATTTTATGCTACCATCATGGATAATATAAAAGGTGTGCGCATATAAACCATCGCTTTTACCTCAAGCCTTCTTTACTTTGTGTCCTTTGTGTCTTTGTGGTTATTTCCTGTAATGACTGCAATGTTAGATTAAGCGATCGCCTACAGCATCAGTGTAGCTGACGGACGAATAATGCTGCGTTACGCTAGCGCTAACCGCATCCTACCTATTTGCAATCTTAATCACTTTATGCTACCATTGCGAATAATGGAAAAACTGTGCGCATATAAACCATCCCTTTTCCCTCAAGCCCTCATTACTTTGTGTCCTTTGTGTCTTTGTGGTTATTTCCTTTAATGACTGAGCGATCGCCTACAATGATTTTTTAGGTAGCTTTAGGGTATTCTGGCTCTTCACCAAGAGTTTGCTGAGACAACTGCCGAAATGCGCTGTCGGCTTCGGCTTCCGTAGTGCTTAAAATTTAGATACGATACTTCATGAATCTGCTGGCAAATTATATTTGCGGCATTGTTCATCTTTCGAGTTGTCTTATTCGTTGTTGAACATTTTGCTCGCTAGTATTATACAAATTAAATGCGTAACAACTTATCATGTTGATGCGATCGCTCGCTCCTTAGAGGGGTTAGGGGTGGGTTCTGCCTTCAAAGCACTAACTTGCTACCCGTTCGCTAAAATACTGACGATAGAGCTCAAAACTCGGCATTACTTTATTCCCCCGTAACTGTACTAGTCCCATACTGTGCAACTTAAAGGCCAATACTGACTCTAATTCTACAGGTTCCTTCGCTCTTACTACCTTAGCGAAAGCTGCTGCTAACTCTGGGTGCTGTTGTAGAGTCCACAAGTGGCGGCGCAGATGATCTCCATAAATTCCTGCTTCTGTGGGAGCAGTTGAGAGCAGTTTCTCCAGACTAAGCTGTTGCTGAGCCAGATGATAGAGAGCCACTCGTACTAGATAGGGATGTCCCCCAACCATTCTCATTAATTGCTCCACCTGACGCTCATGCCAATGTAGTCCATGCTGCTGTGCTAAACTCCAGACTTGCTCATGGCTAAACTCCGATAACTCTATCGGTAACCCCACATTAAACGGTGATTGATTGACATTGAGGGGTATATAAACTTCCGTAGAATGAACTACCACCAGTCGGAGTTTGTTCCATAAGTCACTATTAAGATCACCATATCCCGCCTCCTCATACCAAGCTCGTAGCAGTCCAAAAAAATCGTCAGAAATGTTAGGGTACTGAAAAACCCGATCCACTTCATCTAAACCTAAAACCAAGGGTTCATCAGCTGCCGACAAAAGATAATCTTCAAAGTAAGCAGTGCAGTTATCCTTACTACCATAAGTATCAGTCCAATAGTCATCAACTTGATCTGGTAAACGCAGCTTGCGAGTAATTCTGGTACACAACCACTGTAAGAGTTGATTGAGATTAGTGAAAATTCCTGTATCTGCATGTTGTAAGCTGAGAGGTACGGTACGATAACCCTGCTCCCTCGCTTGATAGAGAATTCTCGCCATCAGTGAGGTTTTGCCCATTTGTCTGGGAGCCTTGATCCGGATTAAAGACCCTGGTTGCAATATCTCCTTGTAACATTGAGCTTCATAGGGAACCCGCTCTACATAAAAAGCCGAAGCGAGACGGACTTGTCCCGTAGGCAACTCTGGTTCTGCTACTGGTAGGGGTGGAGCATGGAGATTGATATCATGTCCGGCTAAATAGTTATCATTCCTTTCTATTTTGCAACCTTGCTCTTTGCTTTCTTCCTTCTGCCTCCAGTCCCACTCCTGGGAGGGGTTAGGAGTGGGTTCCTCCTCCTGGGAGGGGTTAGGGGTGGGTTCCCCCTCCTGGGAGGGGTTAGGGGTGGGTTCTGCCTTTTCCCAACCTCTAGTTTCTGCTTGTGCCAACAGACTGAGGATTTCTTGGATCAGAATTGAGGTATATGGGGGAGAGTGCCACTCACGCTGTACAATACCCTCAAGATAGCCTCGTAGGTCATGGTTAAGGGGTAAGGTTGGGGAACAATTAACACGAACAGGTAAAATAATCGGCTTGCCATTAGTTCGACTATCTCGTAACTCCCTAGCTCGTCTGAGCTCCTCGATAACCATCTCACTAACTGCTGCTTGGGGAGATAGTAGTAGTAAGAAGTAATCGCACTGTTGTAACTCAGCATCAATATTAGCAGGCCAGTCATGGTAAGAGCTACCTTGGCAATCATTTTTAGGCAGCTCAACCAAGGTTTCTGCTATACTAGCCATAAATGCCTGGTAGCCAGCACCATTTATCGCTTCGCAAAACTGCATCGCTAGACTCAAGTCTGGTAATTCTAAGCGGTGTGAGATAAACACCTTCCGGGTAGTCTCTCTCGTCAGCTGTGGCTTGAGGGAGCGCTCCAGAGCACCCCGAAAGTTCTTTTTAGTTACTCTTTCTCCAAGAGCAGTTGAGAGTTTACGCCATAAATGGAAACCGACATATTTCTCTAAATACTCAGCTCTATCTACATCTATTTGTCTATAAGTAAGATTTTGCCAAGACCCAACAAAAACTTTCCTCTCTAGGTCATTGAGATATTTTCCCGTCTTGGCCTGAATTAAGCTATCTGCCCACCCTAATGCTGCTTTAACATCCATAATCTAGTTGCAGTAGTTGCTATAATCATCATAAGAAAGAACTGATATCATGTTCAGTTGATCATAAGGCTCCAACCCACCCCTAACCCCTCCGGTGGAGGGGAACAGGAGGCAGAGGGCAGAAGGGCAGAAAGAAGGTTGCAAGGTATAAGGGAATTATAACTGTTTATCCTTTCCTTGATATGAGTCCTGGTTCTAAAAAAGAGGATCAATCTAAAATATAAAATCTAAAATCCAAGAATATCTGAGCTTTCCTGAGTTTTCCTGAGTTTTTGATTTTCAGTCAACCACCAAATTTATGAGTTTTTCTGGTTCCTATATTCTAAATCTTTAGTCACAATATGAGTATAGGCTACAAAATTACAATTTTTCCAGATAGAAACTTAAGCAAACCAGTAAAAGTTTAAGGAGGGTGCATTGATGGCAAGAAATTTAACAGACTCGAACAACAGTTAGCACCAAACAACAGCAAATACTTGAGATTTTCTTTGCAAAATGTGTTTCACAAAAGCGGCGGGAATCCCATTCATTAAGGGATAGGAGGGATAGTCGCCCACCGCTTTGTTGTTGGTTGTTGGTTGTTTGTAAAAAAACAAATAACCAACAACAAATAAGGTGCAATCCCCCATGCTGTCTTCCGGGGGATGAGTTAACCCATCTGTTGCTATTAGAACTCGCCCACGGTATCAGCTTCCGCAACAAAGCTGATAGCTAATAGCTAATAAAGAGCTGAAATTTTGTTGGAGGAGTGGAGATGTTTAATCCCATAGAAGTAATGATTGATGCCTTTGTTGCTCGCCTGCGAACCAGTTACCACCGCATTTATGGAGGACTCAATCCCAACTACCCTGATATCATCGCTTGGGCAGGAAACATGGCTCTGGAAAATATTGCTAACAGCGATGCACTCTATCACAATGTAGAACATACAATCTTTGTCACCTTAGTAGGA
Organism: Symploca sp. SIO2E6; assembly: GCA_010672425.1. GTDB lineage: Bacteria > Cyanobacteriota > Cyanobacteriia > Cyanobacteriales > Coleofasciculaceae > Caldora. Next base: position 10,215 of record JAAHGR010000132.1, on the reverse strand, counting down.
GAAGAAATTCTGCGGGGTAAACACCTCCGGGATGGTGGAGTTACTCCAGAAGATTGGTTACACAGTATTATTTCCTTACTGTGTCATGACATTGGCTACGTCAAAGGAGTATGTAGTCAAGACCGACCCCAGGAAAGACTCTATGCCACAGGAATAGATGAGATGATGGTATCACTGCCTTTCGGCTCCACAGATGCCAGCCTCACTCCTTTTCACGTAGACCGAGGAAAACTGTTTATTGCTGAACGTTTTGGCACTCACACCTTAATTAATGCCGAAACCATTCAGGAAAATATTGAGTTAACTCGGTTCCCTGTACCAGCAGATGAAGATCATCAAGATACTACCAACTATCCTGGTTTAGTTCGCGCTGCTGATTTGATTGGTCAACTCAGTGACCCGCGCTACTTACAAAAGATTACTGCTCTCTTCTACGAATTTGAAGAAAACAACAGCAATAAATCTTTGGGTTACCAAAATCCCGGTGATTTGCGCCGGAACTATCCAGGATTTTACTGGAATGTGGTCTATCCTTACATCAAAACAGCATCTCACTACCTAAAGTTGACACAACAGGGAAAGCAAATTTTGGCTAACCTTTACTCTAATGTGTTTCAAGTGGAACATGAGTAGGTCTTATAGGTGTTAGGTGTTAGGGTTAAACTTGCGATCGCTTGAGTCAACTCAAGATTGCCGACTTTAAACTCTGGCAAAACTCCCCAATAGCAGACAATCCTTCGGCGGGTGTACCATCCGCCAAGCGTTTGACAATGGCACTACCAACAATAACTGCATCTGCTCCCCAATTTTTTACCTGCTGTGCTTGTTGCGGTTGAGAGATGCCAAAACCAACACCAATCGGTTTATCTGTGACTGTGCGCATCTGCTGGAGTAAATCTTGCACTCGTGATTCCAACTGGCTTCTCATTCCAGTAACCCCAGTAACACTCACAAGGTAAATAAATCCCTGAGACTGCTGCGCAATTGCTTGAATTCTATCTTTGGGTGTTGTCGGTGCCACGAGCAAAACTACCTCAATCCCGATTTCAGCAGCAGGTTTTAAGAGTAATTCTGCTTCCTCTAAAGGTAAATCTGGTACTACCAACCCTTGGACACCAGCACCAGCAATCTGCTCTAAAAATAATTTGATGCCTCGGTTGAGAATCGGGTTGTAGTAGGTGAAGAGGATTAGGGGAGCCTGGATCTTAGGAGCAACCTCCTTAACCATGTTTAGAACATCATCTAAACGAATCCCTCGTTGTAAAGCTCTAGTAGCCGCCGCCTGAATAGTTGGACCATCTGCTAGGGGATCAGAATAGGGGACTCCCAACTCAATTATGTCTGCACCAGAAGCATCAAGTATTTGTAGTGCTTGAGCTGTTGTTTGTAAATCTGGATCGCCAGCAGTGATAAAAGGAATGAAAGCACATTCAGAGCGATCGCGTAAAGCCTGGAAACAATGGGAGACTTTGATCATTAGTAGATGGTAGGTGGTAGGTGTTAGGTGTTAGGTGTTAGGTGTTAGGTGTTAGGTGGTAGGTGTTAGGTGGTAGGTTTTAGGTGGTAGGTGGTAGGTTTTAGGTTTTAGATATTTTCCTTGTCTTCCTTGTCTCCCTTGTCTCCCTTGTCTCCCTTGTCTCCCCCTACTCCCTACTCCCTACTCCCTTTTCCTGTTCTATTTCTGCTTGCAGTTGAGCAAGTTCTTCTGGTGTCATACTTTCGAGGCGCTTTTCTAGCACCGCTTCTTCATAATCCTTTAGCTGTTGGTTGTAGGTCATATTTTTGTTAGCAACTCGGAATAGGTAAGTGCCTACCCAGCCGAGTAAGCCAACAACCAACAATAGCTGAGTCAAAATACCTGCCTTTTGGCCATCTACTCCCACGAATTGTAAGACTATATAGATAAGGCCACCGAAGGCAAAAACGCCAAGGCTAATCGCGATCGCATCTATTCTTCGCATTGATACAATTAATCTAACTGGGTTTTATTGACCAAAGAAGGCTCCGAGGTAGAAGGTAGGAGGCTCCGAGGCAGGAGGCAGGAGGCTCAAGGCAGGAGGCTGCAAGGCAGGAGGCAGGAGGCTGCAAGGCAATTCCGATGAAAAAATTTCGATTCCCAATTCCCAATTCCCCATTCCCAATTCCCAATTCCCAATTCCCAATTCCCAATTCCCCATTCCCAATTCCCCATTCCCCATTCCCTCTCAACCTTGTAGCTGACGCTTCTTGGGACGCAAGTTCAAGATAGGACTCAGGAGTAACATGCCTGGAAAGAAAAAGAACATAAAGAAGTACATCAAGAATCGCTCCACAGAACTAGCGGTATACCACCGCTGTTGCAAGTAGAGGTAGATAATACCAGGGATGATTAAGAGGTAGAGTCCACCCAAAACTAGGTAGAGCAGTGGGATAAGTATCGTGTCAACCATAGTTCCGCTTTAGGTAAATCAAGACAAACTGAGGCTCAACCTTTGGGCTAGCTTTAATCACACCTTGCCAGATGAGCAGCTCAATTTAACTTTACCAAAAAAATGGGTTGCATATTAGACCAAGTTAATGTTCCAATAGATAAGAGCGGTTCTTCAATAGAAGACTCGCCAATTACCTATAACTCCATGGGGGGGCGTGGCGGAATGGCAGACGCTACGGACTTAAAATCCGTTGACCCTTTAGGTCGTGTGGGTTCAAGTCCCACCGCCCCCATAGGAGATGGGGAGATGAGGAGATGAGGAGATGAGGAGATGGGGAGATGGGGGAGTAAGACCAGTCCACAATTGGCATAATTTTTTCTGGGGCTTGTAACCGTTTTATTCTAAAATCTAAAATCTAAAATCTAAAATCTAAAATTTCTCTGGTCAACGTCAGGTTGATGAAATTGTTGATATGCTTCAATTAGAACTATTAGTCTTAGACCAGACCCGCCCTGATATTGGCTTGAGAGTAGCTAAGGTAATTGTTCCAGGGATGCGTCATATGTGGAAGCGCTTGGGTGCAGGCAGATTGTATGATGTGCCGGTGCAAATGGGTTGGTTGCCAGAGTCTTTAACAGAAGAACAATTAAATCCTTTTCCCATGTGGATGTAAATCTTGGGGATTTGCTTAATCTATTGGCTTATTTCGCCTCCAGAACCTGAGCTGCCGTTAGTTCTAGTTCAGGAAAAGTCTGGGAGATAATCCGCTGTAACCCAAAAAACTCAGTTGCCTGATACCTGCCATTGACCAACACCAGTACAGTAACTAACTGTGCTTGTGGATCAACAATCCAGTACTCAGGAATTCCCCGCTGTTCATACTGTTGCCGCTTCTCAATGTAATCACGTTTGTAATTATCATCTTTTTGATTGCGGTAGGGACTAACCACCTCGACAACTAACCGTGGGGGTGGCATATTGAGAGTGATAGTTTGCCGTTCCCTAGTTAGTTCAAGATGTTCCTCCCTCAGTACTACCAAGTCTGGGTAGCGGTTTTGTGGCTTGCCTGAAACTTGTAATTCGTAGATATATTCACGTACCAACAAAAAGTTGGTGTATTTTGCCAGTTTGTACATTAAGCATAAGATTATGCAGCCGTTTTCTCCACTTTCTGGTGGCACTGGTACTAACTCTCCATCAAACAGTTCATAGCGGTTATCTGTATCATCTTCGTATTTGAGATATTGTTCAAAGGTCAGTTTAAGGGGTGTGTAGGTCATTTCCTTCCCTCATCTAGTTTTTATGAACTATACTACCAAAAAAACGCGATCGCTTTAGAATCCCCGTCTTTTTAAAGCGGGGAGAACTCAATCAATTTGCAAAACTTAACTTACAGTGCTTCGTTTAACCGTTATCCCTTATCCTTTAACCTTCACCCCTCTGTTACTGTTGCCTTTCATCGGCGGCATTCTAATGGGTTTGACCCCTGCACCGGTAGAAGCTTGGCCTTTAGCATGGATTGCCCTAGTTCCCCTCTGGTTTCTCCTTGGTTTGGGAAGACATGGGGATGTTTTCAGACGCGGGGACGTTGTCAGACGCGGAGACGCAGGGACGCGGGGACGCGGGGACAAGAGAGACAAGGAGGACAAGGAGGACAAGGGAGACAGGGAGAACAATTCCCAATTCCCAATTCCCAATTCCCAATTCCCAATTCCCCATTCCCAATTCCCAATTCCCCATTCCCAATCTTCAATTAAAAATATTCGCCAATTTGCTTGTTACGGCTTAATCTGGGGTATTGGTTACCACGGGTTAGCACTGTTTTGGATTACTGGCATTCACCCCATGGACTGGATGGGAGTACCCTGGCTTGCTAGTATCGCGATCGCTTTTTTCTGCTGGACTTTCATTACACTCTGGGGAGCTTCCCTTGTCGCTATTTGGGCAGCAGGAATGGCGTTTTTCCAGAAGGCGACATTCAAAGTCAAAGCAACCAGAAGAGTCAGCTTTTTATCTACCTTAGTTCGCGTCTTGATTGGCACAGCTTGGTGGTGTGGCTTGGAAGCTCTTTGGAGTGCTAGTCCTCTGTGGTGGACTTCCCTATCCTATACCCAAAGTCCCCACAATTTACTAATCTTACACCTTGGTCAACTATCCGGTCCAACAACCATCACAGCAGCAATTGTCGCCGTGAATGGTTTGCTAGCCGAGAGCATAGTAGTAGCATTACCAACCGGTTCAACCTGGGTTAAAAAAAGTCAGAAGAATCAAAATCTTCCTTCCCCTGTATCCAACTCCCAATTCCCAATTCCCAATTCCCAATTCCCCATTCCCCATTCCCCATTCCCCATTCTCAATATCGCCATAGGACTATTAATTGTTCTACACTTAATTGGTTTTGGACTTTACAGCCGTCCTCTAACTCAACCAACTGCTACAGCACTGCAAGTGGGGATTATTCAGGGTAACATTCCTAATAAGATTAAACTTTACTCAGAAGGTGGGCGTCGTGCTCTCAATGGTTATACTACCGGCTACAAAACCTTGGCAGAGAAAGGAGTTGAGGCACTGCTGACTCCGGAGACAGCTTTACCCTTTTTGTGGGATGAACAGGTTCGAGATGGGAGCCCTTTCTATTCAGCCATTTTAGATCAAGGTGTCCTTGCTTGGGTAGGAGCATTCGGTCAACAGGGAGATAGTTTAACCAACAGTTTGTTTACTGTTACTGGTACTGGAGAGACTGTCAGCCGCTTTGACAAAGTTAAGTTAGTACCCTTAGGGGAATATATTCCCTTTGAGCAGGTTTTAGGAAGTTTAGTGAATAGACTTTCCCCTCTTCAAGCTCATCTGGTAGCCGGTAAGCCAACTCAGATCTTGGAAACCCCATTTGGTTCGGCAATTGTCGGTATCTGTTATGAGTCAGCTTTCGCCTACCAATTCCAGCGTCAGGCTGCCGCTGGTGGGCAATTTATCCTGACAGCATCTAACAATGCCCATTACAGTAAAACTATGCCAGCTCAGCACCACGCTCAGGATGTCATGCGGGCAGTGGAAACAGACAGGTGGGCAGTACGTGCCACCAACACCGGCTATTCTGGTATTGTAGACCCTCATGGTAGAACCCGATGGTTATCGGGGATTAATACTTATGAGATTCATGCAGATACGATTTATCGACGGCAGACACAGACTTTATATGTGCGTTGGGGAGATTGGTTAACACCAATGTTGCTGGGATTAGCTGTCATTAGTTGGTTGATTGTTAATAATTATAGCATTTCCATCTGAGTTTGTAAAAAGGAACAGGGAACAGAGGTTAAAAAAAACGACAATCTAGATTTACGACTCATTTGGAAATGCCCAATTCCCAATTCCCAATTCCCAATTCCCAATTCCCAATTCCCAATTCCCAATTCCCAATTCCCAATTCCCAATTCCCTACTTAGATGAATTCTGCGGCTCATAATAGCAGCAATTTTCACAGGGACCAGATGGGTTAACAGCACAGCGAATGTAGGCTGAGCAAGCATTGAATTTGCAGGTAATGTCACCGATGATATAACCAACACCTTCTATATGATGCCGATCGCTCGGTAGCTGATTTCTGCGCAATACCCTAACCACTGGTGCTTGCGTTGCTGCTCTCAGCCTCGCTTGAGCCCTTTCCTTGGCTTTGTGCATTACCAATATAGAAAGTACTGGTGGCATTAAACCTAGGACAAAAACGAAGATTGTCTCTAACATATTATTTTCCTATGGGATTAGTCTACTTACTTAGTACTTGTTGCAATTTGTCGATTGACTCGGGTTGTGAAGTAATGAGTAATGAGTAATGAGTAATGAGTTTATTAGCACTGATAGCCCACCCTAACGCCTCTGATACCCAATTTAGCCTGAAATTAGCGAGAAGCTCCACACTTGTTGTTGCGTAATAGAAATGTGGGAAGATAGCACAGGATTTCCATCAAAAAGGACAAGGTTTGCTCACCCTTGCCCTTAATTCCAAAATTATCTTAGTTAGAGAAAAAAGACAGTTCAGACAAGACTATGGTATAGCGGCTCCACTTTTAGCCCATTGCTATTAATAGTTTCATCAAACCCACGGGGAATTTCTCTCCACCTAACACGCTCGGCTTGAAGTGCCGTTTGTAAAAGTTTCATTGCTTCTTGAGGCTGACCACAGCCGCAAAAGAATAAATCAGCCGCAAAATATCCATACTCAGGCCAAGTGTGTAAAGCAATATGAGATTCTGCTAAAGTTGCTGTAGCCGTAACTCCGTGGGGACTAAACTGGTGTACACATATATCTATGAGGGTTGCTCCTCCAGCTGTAATTGCCTCAATCAAGGCGCGGCGAATTCCTTCTGGGTCATTGAGAAGGTCTTTTGGTGCTTCCCAAGCGTCAACTACCAGATGAGTTCCCACTTTCTTCATTATATCTTGGTTGACTCCGCTCAGTAACATTTCAAAGACTTTATATATATAGTATATCAATTGGCTTCTCAAGCGCCCTCTTAAGAAGCAAGGGAGTGTAGGGAGAGAAACGGTTAGGGAATTAACAAGTAACAAGTAATAAGTAATAAGTAAGATGGATTATCAAACAGCTCGTAGCTTCCTCATTAATCAAGGAATCGCATCTGAGAAAAATGCTGACACTTTCCTTGTGCGTCTGCAGCAGGGAAAAGCACCAGTACCTGGTCAGGTGACTAATATGTTATTAGCCCTCAAAATAGTGTTTGAGGGTCTCAGAAGTTCCCCGACTATTGACCGAGAACTCAGTTACTCACTGTATCTTTTGTCTTTTGAAAGCAGGCATCAGTTTGAAGCTGGTCGTATAGCTGGAGTTAATTGGCCTCCATTGCTAGATGAAGACTTAAAGCGAATTGAAACAGCTGTCAAGAGTATTTTTTCTGGGGTCTGGAGTTAAATTGGGAATTGGGAAGGTCGAATGTAGAATGTAGAATTTAGAATTTAGAATGGGAAATAGGTGACAGGTACTCTTTCATCCTCCTCCTGCCTTGCAGCCTCCTACCACCTACCTTCAAAGTACTAGCGATCGCGTATTGAGAATGTAGCATAAAATTCGCTCGATAGAGGTGTGTCGATGACAGAAGTCAAAAGCCAGCGCTATCTATATTCGATATACAGCGCTTTGCGATGTTATGAGGTACAGTAAGAAAAATCCCCCTAAATCCCCCTTAGAAAGGGGGACTTTTACTGCCCCCCTTTCTAAGGGGGGTTGGGGGGATAAAGGTGTACCACCATAGCAGGCAAGGGATATCTGGGTAGGCGCTTGGCTTCTTTCTCTGGTATTGATTCTCGCTCAATTAGAGACATGCTGACAGTATAATACCAAATCCGGTTTACATAGGCTGATTACCCATATCGACCAAATCCACCTATATCAAAGGCTTGAGCCAATTGTGATATTGTACCTTTAAAAGCGGATTTGGTATAATAACCAGCTACAACTCGCTCTCCTTGAGCTGGAATAGCAACAATAACTTTCGCAACTCCCTTTTTATCATTTTGGAGAGCATATTTATTTAAATAATCATTGAGTTGTGGAATGCCACAATCAAATTGAGCTTTGTTAATACTGTTGTCAAGATTGCCAAAATACCATTTCACGATGTTGATTGACCATATTTTGAACGAAATCTAGTAAAAGCAGACTGAAGTTTAGCATTTGGTGCTGGAGGATTTTCTAGGGTAGATACTAGTAAATCCCAATCTCGTTGAGATAAAATTAATTTATCCTGAACTGCTAGTTCTTCTTTGACGATTTCTAGAAGTTTTACAAGAATATAGTTATTGAGATTTAGACCACTTAGACCCGCTGCCTGTTCTAGAAGATATTTTTGGTCTTCATTGACTGTAATCTCAATCTTGTTTGCTTGAGTTGAAACGGTTGTTTTCATTTTGATTGAGTTTTTGCGTTGTCTATAGACCAGTCTAACTTGAAAACAGACACGGAGACGCGGAGACGCGGGGACGCGGAGAAAGGAATTTTCATGAATGGTGGTGATTTTTTTTCATCGGGACTGCCTCCGGTTCCCCTCCACCGGAGGGGTTAGGGGTGGGTTGGATCCACCTACGGGTGAGCGAAAAAAGGTGTGGGGAGTGTGGGGAGTGTGGGGAGTGTGGGGAGTTGGTTTGGATACAAAGCTCGAAAATCCCACGCATAATGAAAGCTCACCCGCCACCTAACACCTACCTTCAGAGTACTAGCGATCGCGTAGTTGTGTTTCTAGCTTGTCTAAATATTCTTTCTGGAAAATGGTTAAATGTCCATAGAAAGCCTTGCCACTCTCGGTGTTGGTTACTTCCATCCAATAGGCATAGCGGTCTCCTAACAGAAGTTTCCCTTCTTGAGCCTCCAATAGAGGTCGATCTTGCCGCCTTGCTAAATCTATGGTTTCTGGGGTAGGGTAGTCGTACACTAGTCTGGCTCGCTGGTAATCTTGATAAATTGCTGGGCCATAGATGACTCTTAGAGATTCTTGGAGTCGGTTAGGTGTCACACCGTTGATCTGGTCGTAGAAGGCAATGCGTTCATGACGAATTGTTACTTTGTCTTTAACTAAAGTCAGCTCACCTGGAGGCAAGACGCTGGCTTTGAAGGTAAATTGCTGAGCCGCTGTGTTGCTCTTGTATACTCTTAACCCATCGATAACGTCCGGTCTTAGGGTAGGATGAGCATTGATCCAGGCAGCAACTGTCTCCGTATTGTCACCTGGTAAGGCTTTGGCAGTGGAGGTAGAGAGGAGAAAGTACAAAGGAAAAAGTAAAAAGTACTTGGCTTGTCTTTGTTGTCTATTGTTCATTTTTGACTACTAGCGTGACACGACTGTAACTGTGAAATACTCCAATACTACTCGGTAATCGCTCACCGAAAGCGGCGGGAAGCCCATTCCTTAAGGGATGGGAGGGATAGCCGCCCGCCGCTTTGTTGTTTGTTGTTTGTTTTTTGTTTTTCTTAAAAATTCAACTAACAACCAACAACTTGCTAACGCTTGCATCCCACGTACTTTAGTCGTGGGATGAGCTTAACTCTTCTCTCCCCATCTCCCCATCTCCCCATCTCCCCATCTCCCCATCTCCCCACACTTCCCACACTCCCCACACTCCCCACACGCTACTACCCTGGTTCAATTGCGACTTTGATGGCCTGACGATTCTTCATATTTTCAAACACCTGCTCTAAATCTTGTAGGGGACGATGGTCACTTATAAGTAGAGAAAAAGGTATGACTCGACTCGCTAACAGGGATAAAGCTTCTCGCACAAAGGTTGGTGTGTTGTGAAAGACCCCTTTGAGGGTTAGGGCATTGTAATGTAGTTGTTCGGTACTAACGGTAATTGTGGTATCCCGAGGACAGCCGCCAAATAAGTTAATGGTAGCACCAGGACGTCCACAAGCGATCGCGGCTTCCCAAACAGTGGGGATACCGGTTGCTTCAATCACTATATCTGCTCCCCAACCATCAGTTAAGTCTCGCACCGTTGCTGGTACATCATTTAAATTATGATAGTTAAAAGTTCGAGATGCTCCTAGTTGTTCCCCAATTTGCAGCCGTTGCTCATGACCCCCAAAGAGAAACACTTCTGCTGCTGATTGCTTGGCTATTACTGCTGTGAACATCAATCCAATTGCACCATCTCCGATCACCACTACCCGGTTACCTGGTTGAATATTGGAATATGCTACCCCATGCAACACACAAGCAAGGGGTTCTGTCATGGATGCTAGAGCATTATCTAAGTCTTCAGGTATAGCCAAGAGGTTGTGTTGTACTATTGG